>JAFYJM010000004.1 GCA_017538125.1 Bacillota bacterium | reverse complement strand
TCTCGTTATCCACTACCGGGATAGCCAGGAAGCCGTATTTGGTGAACGCCTCCGAAACTTTCTCTCTGTCGTCGTAAACGTTTACGGAAACGAAGTCTGTGTGCATCAGGTCTTTCACCAGGACGTCGTCCTCGGAAATTACCATCGTCCTCAGCGACACGATACCCTTAAGTCTCCTGCCCGCGTCTTTCACGTAACAGGTATATATGGTCTCTGAATCCATTCCCACTTCCTTGATGTGGGCCATGGCTTCTTTTACCGTCCAGCCCATCTTCAGCATGATGTAGTCCGGTGTCATCAGGGTGCCGGCGCAGTCTTCAGGATAGTTGAGGAATGTGTTTATCTGCTTTCTCTCTTCCTTGGGAGTCTGCTCAAGGATCTTGTCCACCAGATTGGCGGGAAGTTCTTCAAGCACGTCGATCATGTCGTCGAAGTCCATCTCCTCGATGATGAAGTTTATTTCCTTATCGGTGATTACGTTGATGATGGCTTTCTGATCGTCTGAAGGAAGGTACGAAAAGACCTCGACGGCCGTATCCTTGGGAAGCATCCTGAACAGTATCACTGTTCTTTCGGCGTCCACTTCTTCAAGGATCTCCTCGAGTATCTCCGCGATATCCACTTCGTTGTTCTTAAGCAGCAGATCTCTGGCTTTTATGTATTTTTTCTCGGCGACCAGATCAACGATCTCTTCCGTGATCTCATCGAAAGTCTTTTCGTTGTCCATCGATATCTGCTCCTTTCACAAAGTATTGTCCATACAGACCATTAATTATACATTAAAAACACCTTTTTATGCAATCTTTTGCTTTTGTTCCTGTCGCGACTTTCACAAAGCACTTTTCCCCGTGTACACTGCACAAACGGTGAAGTCTTTCAGCTAAAGGTTTTCTTTTGCCAAATATCGCAAAAAATGATTGCCGCTCTATTGAAAACCGACATTCCGTGTACTATAATTATTAAAGTTGCAAAAACAATTTTTTTAGTTTTTAGGAGGAACAGAAATGAGTTTAAAGAACAAGTATTTGGCAGACGTTTATGAAACTGTCAAGAGAAGAGACGGCAATGAGCCGGAATTCCTTCAGGCAGTAATCGAAGTGCTCGAATCTCTGGAACCAGTAGTAGAAGCTGATCCAACAATCGAACAGCTCGGAATCATGGAAAGACTCGTTGAGCCTGAAAGATTCGTACAGTTCAGAGTAGCATGGGTTGATGACAGCGGTAAGACACAGGTTAACCGTGGTTACAGAGTTCAGTTCAACTCAGCTATAGGACCTTACAAAGGCGGACTGAGATTCCATCCATCAGTATACTCCGGTATCGTTAAATTCTTAGGATTTGAACAGATCTTCAAGAACAGCCTTACTTCACTTCCAATCGGCGGTGGTAAAGGTGGTTCCGACTTCGATCCTAAGGGCAAGTCAGACAACGAAGTAATGAAGTTCTGTCAGGCATTCATGACTGAGCTTTCAAGACACATCGGACAGTTCACAGATACACCGGCTGGAGACATCGGTGTTGGCGGAAGAGAAATCGGTTACCTGTATGGACAGTACAAGAAAGTCGTTAACCAGTTCGCAGCTGGCGTTCTGACAGGTAAAGGACTCACATTCGGTGGATCACTTGCAAGAACAGAAGCTACAGGATTCGGATGCTGCTACTTCACAAGAGAGCTGCTGAAGGACAACGGCGACAGCTTCGAAGGCAAGACAGTATGTATCACAGGTTCCGGAAACGTTGCTATCTACGCAGCAGTTAAGGCTACACAGCTCGGAGCTACAGTTGTTACACTTTCCGACTCAGCTGGCTATGTATATGACCCAGACGGAATCGACACAGATCTCGTTAAGGACATCAAGGAAGTCAGAAGAGCTAGGATCAAGGAATATGTTGACGCTAAGCCAAACGCTGAATATCACGAGGGTAAACCTTGGAGAAACGTTAAGGCTGACATCTTCATGCCATGTGCTACACAGAACGATATCGACCTGGACGATGCTAAGGCTATCGTTGCAAGCGGCGCTATTGCTTGTATCGAGTGCGCTAACATGCCTTGCACAACAGATGCTGTTGAGTACTTCCGTGCTCAGGACATCTACTTCGCTCCATCCAAGGCTGTAAACGCCGGCGGCGTTGCTGTATCAGCTCTGGAAATGAGCCAGAACTCAGAGAGACTGTCATGGACATTCGAAGAAGTTGACGCTAAGCTCGACCAGATCATGACAAACATCTATGCTAACTGCGCAGCAGCTGCTAAGAAGTACGGCGGCGACCTGGTATCAGGTGCTAACATTGCCGGATTCCTGAAGGTTTGCGACGCTATGAAGGCTCAGGGTATTGTGTAGGCTGAAGTTCTAACAGACTTAAGTTCTATAGATAATCTGAAACTAAGAAAGACCGGAGATCATTCTCCGGTCTTTTTTTATTCTCATTTTCACGGCCGCCAGCTGTGGCTTCTGGCTACGGGCCGACTGTGGCTGTGGCTGCGGGCCGCCTCTATATCTTCACCGGCTCTCCGGCGCTGAAAAGATACAGATAAACTTCTTTCACATTCTTACCGGTGATCTGCTCCAGGGCATCCTTATACAGAAGCAGCTGGCCCCGATAGATATCTCTTACCTTCTCTATACTCCGGCCGGGATCCCGTTTGTCGATGTAGTTGGTCTTGTAGTCCAGAAGCACCAGCCCGTCGTCTTCCTCGAAGTAGCAGTCGATGACACCCTGTACCATGACTTCCACTCCGTCCACCTGACTGAGCACGTTGAACGGAGCTTCTTTGCGCAGGCGTTTTGCCTTTGAAGCTTCCGCGGCGCGCCGGCCAAGGTCCGTACCGAAGAATTCCAGTATCCGCTTCTTTGAGACCAGGTGTTCCTGTTCTGCGCTTATAACGCCCTTATCCGTCAGTTTGCTGACAAAATTATCAAGGTAATCCGCGCCGTTACCTGCATCGATATTATCATATGCCTCTCCCAGATCCAGCTGGTCCATGACGGTATGCATCACAGTACCTCTGGCAGCTGCGTCTTCATAACCGGCTTCCGCGGCAAATGCCGGAATATTGAGGGCAGGTTTCTCTTCGACAGCCCTGCCTTCCGCGTTCCTGTTGAGTTCTGTGACGCTGTACTTTGATTTTACCCTGCAGGCCTTTTCATTTTCGTATTCGTATGAAAGGCGACTGTCTATCATGTCGCTGTACG
>JAFYJM010000043.1 GCA_017538125.1 Bacillota bacterium | reverse complement strand
GAACTCACACCGAAGGAGAGAACTTACGAATGGCATAAACTTGAAGAGAAGTACATGCCATGGCGTGCCTATGATAATGATGAGTTCATGGAAAGAGGCGGATACTGGTATCACAAACTGCACGTCTATCTCTATCCGTTTTACTATATCAACTATACGCTGACCACGATGGGAGCGATGGAGTTCAAGAAGAAATACGCTGAAGATCCGGAGAACGCCTGGAAGGATTATCTGGCCCTGACGGACGTAGGAGGAAGCAGAAGCTATCTGGAGATCCTGAAACTGGCTAACCTGAGCATTCCTTTTGAGGAAGGAGCTGTTCAGAGAGCCACGGGCTACGCCAAGGATATTCTTGAAAAGGAAATTGCAGAAATATAGTAGGGAAGAATCATGGAAAAGTATAAAATGATCGGTATACTGTCAGCTCTTGAAGTGGAAAGCGATATCATACTGAAAAAGATGATCGAAAAAGAAGTATCAGTGATTGCAGGTATGACTTTTACTAAGGGCCGGTTAAGCGAAAGAGATGTTGTTCTGGCAACCTGCGGAGTCAGCAAAGTGAACGCAGCTCTTTTCACTCAGATTATGATAGACAATTTCAGACCGGACTGCATACTTTTCACAGGCGTGGCAGGCAGCATGGATCCATCTATAAAACAGATGGATCTGGTAGTTGCGGAAAAACTGACTTTTTATGATGTGAGCCCTCATCAGCTGGAATTCTGCTTCCCCAACCAGATCTGGTTCCGCACAGACGAAGAGTTGACGGAACTGGTCAGAAGCAATGCAAAGGAATCACTGTTTGGAGCCATAATTACAGGAGATCAGTTCATAACTTCAAGAGAGCGCAAAAAACAGTTGAAGAAGCAGTTCCCGGAGGCCTTAGCCGTTGAAATGGAAGGCTGTGCTGTGGCACACACCTGCTTTGTCAACAGCGTGCCCTTTGCAATAATAAGATGTATATCGGATCTGGCTGACAGTGAAGCAGAGAATTCATACGATGCTTTTGAGAAAAAGGCGGCAGAGAAATCCGCGCGTATAATTATAAAGACAATATCTAAAATGAAGTGACACAGAGGTGAAAACATGAATGAGGTATTAAAAGCGATAAAAGAAAGAAGGAGCATCAGAAGCTATAAGCCTGATATGCCTTCCAAAGAGGATCTTGATAAGATCATCGAGGCGGGCCGTTATGCGGCGAGCGCTATGGGACAGCAGGACGTTATCTTCGTAGCCATTACAGATAGGGAGACCAGGGACAGACTGGCTGAAGTAAATCATGATATCGGCGGTTTCCCTGAAGGTATGGATCCTTTCTACGGAGCGCCCGCAGTAATCGCGGTACTCGCTGAGAAGGAGTGGCCTTTGAGAGTCTATGATGGAAGTCTCGCTCTCGGCAACATGATGCTGGCAGCCCATTCTTTGGGTCTGGCGAGCTGCTGGGTCCACAGAGCGAAGGAAGAGTTCGAGATGGACGAGTTCAAAGCCCTTCTTAAAGAACTCGGTGCAGAAGGCGAATACGAAGGCATCGGTCATCTGATCGTTGGCTATGCCGACGGTGAGTATCCGGAAGCAGCGGAGAGAAAAGAGGGCAAAGTTTTTTATAAATGATCCATTTACGGAGGACAGAATCATGGAAGAAAGAATTCTGAAGAGGATAGACGAGATAGTCGCCGGGATAGAGCCTGAACTCAGGACCATGGCTCTAGATATCCACAACAATCCGGAGCTGGGTCACCAGGAGTTCAAGGCATCCCAATGGCAGATCGATCTTCTGGAGAAATACGGCTTCACTGTGGAGAGGTATTTTTGCGACTTCCCAACTTCATATAAGGCGGTCTACACAGGAGCCAAGCCCGGCCCGAGGATCGGCATGCTGGCAGAGTATGACGCGCTTCCGGGACTCGGACATGCCTGCGGTCACAATCTGATCTGCACGATGTCTGTAGGCGCAGGCATCGCCATGAGAGAGTTTGCCGATGAGTTCGGCGGGGAGATCGTGGTAATCGGCACACCAGCCGAAGAGACCGCTGGAGCCAAGGTGGAGATGTCGAAGAAACACGCTTTCGACGATCTGGACGTGGCAATGATGTCGCATCCGGCATATAAGGACGCAGATTCGATCAACACCAGCGCCATCAAATGCTTCGAGGTTGAATTCTTCGGTAAGGCGGCGCACGCAGCGGCCTTCCCTGAAGAGGGCATCAACGCGCTCGACGCTATGATACAGCTTTTCGTGGGGGTAGGTCTCTTAAGACAGCAGACCAAGGACGGTTCCAGGATCCACGGAGTGATATTGGATGGAGGCAAGGCGCCGAATGTCATCCCGGACTACACCAAGGCTAAATTCTACACCAGGGCGCCGAGGTATGCGTACGCGGTAGAGATCGCTGAGAAGATATACGACATAGCCCGCGGAGCGGCCCAAGGTACCGGCTGCACGGTGAACATCCAGGACGCGGAAGAGGACTTCAGGGATACATGCTCGAACGAGTACCTTTCTGACCTGATGGTGAAAAACATGGAAGAGATCTATGGCCATGAGTTCATTAGGCTTGAGGGCAATCCAATAGCCGGAAGCTCTGACCTGGGAGACGTAAGCTACTGCTGCCCGGCTATCCAGACTACGACAGGGCTTTCAGCCAGGGGAGATGATTCTGTCTACAAGCCTCATACGCCTGAATTTGCCGAAAGGACAGGCACAGAGCAGGCAGTCAAGAACTGCATGGACTTCGTCAAGGGCTTCACCGTGACTGCGATACAGCTCATGACAGAGCCTGAACATCTTGTTAAGATCAAAGAAGAGTTCAGCCATGTGAACGATCCGAAGTCAAAGAGGAAATTCGAGTCGCCGCTGTAGTAATTATTTTGAATGGAGATATCGGTGAAAGATCCGCGTTATGCGCGGATCTTTTTTATGTCGTGACGACTGCAAAGCCGGGGCTGAGAAGCCTGAAAACTCAGCATTTTCAACGGTTCACTCCTTTATCATAATGAACTTTTTGCACTAAAAATGTTTTTATCCAAAAACATATTGAAAATAAAAAACATAGTGCTATATTTGAAACTGAGCGGTCTTTTGGAACGCTCTCATACACAAAATATTGTGGAAAACAAGAGGTGTCATATGGCTGTTAACAACAAAAAGTTAGTTACAAATCCCAAATGGTGTAAAGGCTGCGGGATCTGCGTAGCGTTTTGCCCTAAAGACGTTCTCAAGTTGGAAAGAGAAAAGATAGTCATCGATAAGCCCGAAGACTGCATCAAGTGCGGTCTCTGCGAGCTAAGATGTCCTGATTATGCGATTTGGCTTGAGGAGGAAGAATAATGGCAGGGAAAAGATTTCAGTTATTACAGGGAAATGAAGCGGTAGTTGAAGGAGCTATCGCTGCCGGCATGAGATTCTATGCAGGATATCCTATCACACCTTCTACGGAGATCGCTGAAAGATCCGCTCTGAGACTTCCTCAGGTGGGCGGCAAGTTCGTCCAG
>JAFYJM010000042.1 GCA_017538125.1 Bacillota bacterium | reverse complement strand
ATTTTGCAAGTATATTGTTAAAACCCTGAGTTTGTGCTACAATGCTATTTGGTAAGTTGTGGCCTTGTTCAGACAGCGAAGTTTATTCAGGAGGTACATCAATGCCGCCGGGAGGAAGACAAGGAGGGCCGGGAGGCCACTTTATGACAGAAGAGGAGAAGGCACAGCAGCCCAAGGTGACGAAAGCCCTGGTGAAGCGCGTGTTCAGCTATCTCAAGCCCTACTGGAAACAGCTGGTGCTGGTTTTGGTATGCATCGCCGCATCTTCTGTATTCGGACTTCTGCCGTCCATTCTTACAGGAAAGATCATAGATGAGGGACTCATCGGTAAGAACCTGGAGCTTCTCATCTTCTACATAGTAGCGTCGCTTTCAGTAACTCTCATAGCCAACCTTATCGGTGTGGCTGAGAGCTATATCAACACATGGATCGCGCAACACATAACCTTCGACATGAGGAATCAGATGTTCAGACATCTGCAGAACATGTCGCAGAGGTTCTTTACGTCCAATAATCAGGGCGATATCATCACCAGAATGACTTCGGACATCGACGGCGTCGAGTCCGTCATCACAAACACCTTCAAAAGCATCCTGTCGAACACGATCACTCTGGTCTTCGCCCTGGCAGCCATGTTCCAGAAGAACTGGATCCTGGCGCTTCTCGGTATTGCGGTGATCCCTCTCTTCGTATTTCCCACGAGGAGGGCAGGTAAGACCCGCTGGACCATCACGAGAGAGGCTCAAGAGGCTAACGATGAGGTCAACGGAATCCTGAATGAGACCTTAAGCGTCAGCGGACAGCTACTGGTTAAGCTCTTCGGCAAGGAAGACCAGGAGTACAATCGCTACGAAGGCGTCAACAATCGGATGATCAAGCTGAACATCAAAGAAAGGATGGCAGGCCGCTGGTTCTTCGTGGTGCTGAATACAGTGACCAACATCGGTCCTATGCTGCTCTATCTGGTTGGCGGCATACTGATCATGAAGTACGACAGCAGTCTGACCGTGGGCGATATCACTGTGCTGGTGGCGCTCCTCGGCAAGACCTACATGCCGGTGAACAGCCTGCTGAATATCCAGGTAGACTGGATGCGTTCCATGGCCATGTTCACCAGGGTCTTCGAGTATTTCGACATGCCTGTGGAGATACAGAACCCGGAGAATCCGGTCACACCGGAGAAAAACACCGGCGAGGTGGAGTTCTCCCACGTGAACTTCTCCTATGACGGAGAGAGACAGATACTGAAGGACGTGAGTTTCACCCTGGAACCCGGCAAAAGCATAGCGATAGTCGGGCCTTCTGGTTCCGGCAAGAGCACCATCATCAACCTGATACCGAGGCTCTACGACGTGAACTCCGGCTACGTCACCTTTGATGGCGTGGATGTTAGAGAACTGGATCTGGAGTATCTCAGAAAGAACGTGGGAATCGTATCCCAAGAGACTTATCTTTTCAACGGTACCGTCAGGGAGAACCTGCAGTACGCGGATCCCGAGGCCACCGAGGAGGATATGATAAACGCTCTGAAACGAGCGAATATATACGACTTTATACAGTCCCAGGAGAAGGGGCTGGATACCGAGGTGGGAAACCGCGGCCTGAAGCTTTCAGGCGGTGAGAAGCAAAGGATCTCCATCGCACGTGTCCTTCTGAAGGATCCTGCGCTTCTCATCTTCGACGAGGCCACCTCGGCCCTGGACTCGATTTCCGAGGCAAAGATCCAGGAGGCCATCGAGCCCATCATCAAAGAACGCACGAGCATACTTATCGCTCACAGACTTTCCACCATCCTTGCCGCGGACGAGATCCTGGTAGTTAAGGACGGAGAGGTCGTGGAGCGCGGCCACCACAAAGAACTTGTGAAGGCCGGCGGCGTTTATACAGAACTTTACACCACACAGTTCCAGAGGGCGGATACCTCGGAAGATGACGAGGCACGCCTGAGGGAAAAGGTGGCATCCAGCGGATATACAGAAGGGGAGAGGACCTGGGTGGATCCCGACGATCCGGACGACCCGGGAGCCTACAGCTAAAGGAGGAAATCTAAATGGAAAAATTCAAAGCTTTTCTTAAGAGAAAAGACATCGAGATCTCTCTCAAGAGATACGGTATCGACGCTCTTGGCGCAATGGCGCAGGGATTGTTTTGCTCATTGCTGATCGGTACGATAATCAATACCATAGGCACGCAATTCGGTATCGAATTCCTGACAACGCCTGTAGCTACCGTTGCTGGAGTTGAATACACCGTGGGCGGCATCGCAACTGCCATGAGCGGTCCTGCAATGGCGGTGGCCATCGGCTACGCGCTGAAGTGCCCGCCGTTGGTGCTTTTCTCAATGATAGCGGTAGGTTTCGCTTCGAATGCTCTCGGCGGAGCGGGCGGCCCTCTGGCAGTACTTTTCGTTGCAATCATAGCTGCTGAGATCGGCAAGGCCGTGTCCAAGGAGACCAAGGTGGACATACTTGTAACTCCATTAGTGACGATCGGCGTAGGAATCTTCTTCTCGTGGCTCATCGCACCTCCGCTTGGCAGAGCGGCCATGTGGGTAGGCAACCTCATCATGTGGGCAACTGAACTCCAGCCGTTCTTAATGGGCATCCTGGTATCGGTAGTCGTCGGCATGGCGCTTACGCTTCCGATCTCGTCTGCCGCCATCTGCGCTGCACTTCAGCTGACAGGCCTGGCCGGCGGTGCTGCTGTGGCGGGCTGCTGCGCTCAGATGATCGGTTTCGCAGCCATCTCATTCAAGGACAATCGCTGGGGCGGCCTGATCTCACAGGGAATCGGTACATCCATGCTCCAGATGGGTAATATAGTCAAGAACCCCCGCATCTGGATCGCGCCTACTTTGGCTGCGGCGATCACAGGACCGATAGCCACCTGCATCTTCAAACTTAAGATGAACGGCGCTGCCGTATCCTCCGGCATGGGCACCTGCGGACTTGTGGGTCAGATCGGAGTTTACACCGGCTGGGTAAACGATGTGGCAGCAGGCACCAAGGAAGCGATAACAGCTTTTGACTGGACCGGACTCATCCTTATCTCATTCGTCCTTCCTGCGATCCTTGCTCTAATCTTCAACTTCGGACTTAAGAAGATGGGCTGGGTCAAGGACGGAGATATGAAACTCCAGTAAATAATATATTTCAGAAAGGGTATGAAAATGAAAAACTTAGAAGAATTAAAGAAAGATTATGCGGACCTGATCGTCAAGGCAGGCATAAACATCCAGAAGGGCCAGAGACTGGTTCTGTCATGTCCTGTGGAGGAGGCGGATTTCGCCAGGCTCCTTGCCAAAGCCGCTTATGAGGCGGGCTGCAAGGAAGTCATAATGCGCTGGTCTGATGACGATCTGACAAGATATAAATTCCTTTATGCTGCGGATGAGATCTTCGACAGCGTAGACCATTGGTTTGTTGAGATGCTGGAAACGCTTTCAGAAGAAGGTGCGGGTTTCCTTTCGGTATATGCTGAAGATCCGGAGAACCTGAAGGACGTAGATCCCGACAGGATCAAGAGAAACCAGATATCCAGCGGTAAAGCACTGGAAACATATAGACTCAGAATGATGAGAAACGATTGTCCCTGGTGCGTGGTATCAGTGCCTACCAAGTCATGGGCCAAGGCTGTATTCCCCGAACTTGGTGAAGAAGAGGCAGTGCTGAAACTCTGGGCCGAGATCCTGAACGCCTGCAGAGTGGACGGAGGAGACGCTGCGAAGAACTGGCGCGAACATTCCGATGAACTCAGGCGCCACGTTGAGATAATGAACAACTATAATTTCAAGTCGCTGAGATATCACAACGCCGCAGGTACAGACGTCACTCTGGATCTTCCTGAGGGACACTTCTGGGCAGGCGGAGACGAAGTCTGCAAGGCCGGACATAATTTCTCAGCTAACATCCCTACAGAAGAAGTATTTACGCTCCCTGTAAGAGATAGCATCAACGGCAAACTGGTCGCGACCAGACCGCTCTGCCTTAACGGCACCATAGTAGACAAGTTCTATTTCATCGTAAAAGACGGCAAGATCGTGGAAGCTCACGCAGAGAAGGGCGAGGAAGTCCTCAAGAACGCCATCACCGTGGACGAAGGTGCATCCTATTTCGGAGAAGTGGCCCTGGTGCCTTACGATTCGCCGATCCAGAATTCAGGAGTGCTTTTCCTGAACACATTATTCGACGAGAACGCATCCTGCCACTTCGCTTTCGGCGAGGCCTATCCCTGCATCCACGGTTCTGAGAACATGACAGAGGAAGAGCTCAAGGCGATCGGAGTCAACTACTCGATGACTCACGAGGACTTCATGATTGGCTCGCCCGATCTCTCGATCATCGGCATCACTCATGACGGTGAGGAAGTGGAGATATTCAGGGACGGCAACTTCACGTTCTAAACGGACGCAAATTATATAAATGCAATTAAAAAAGGAACCTCTGCTGAGGTTCCTTTTTGATGTTTTGATCTACAGCGCTGTAACGTCTTCCTCCTGAAGGAGAGGAATGTCTCTCGCCTTAAGCGCAGCTTCCACAGCGGCGTTGTCTTCCACGCGGATGACAAGATACGCGCTGTCCGTCTTGGTCAAGAATGCGTACATGTATTCCATGTTCACTCCGATGTTGCTGATGACCTTTACGATCCTGGCCAGGCCGCCGGGGCGGTCTTCGAGCTTGCAGCCTATGACGTCGGTGATCTTAACTATATGTCCGTCCTCTTTTAAGGCAGAAACAGCTTTATCGATATCGTCGACTATAAGCCTGAATATGCCGAAGTCCTGGGTCTCTGCAACGGAGAGTGCGCGTATATCTATATTATTCTCATAAAGGCAGTCGGTGATTTCCTGTAACTTGCCTGCTTCGTTCTGTACGAAGACTGATAACTGTCTGATACTCATTGTGTTCACCTCCTGGATATATTTTAATCGTGAAGTTTTCTCTTGTCAATTACTCTGACGGCCTTGCCTTCGCTTCTGACAACTGACTTAGGCGGCAGCAGGTGCACCTTCGGGCCGATACCGAGCATTGAACGCATAGCTGCGACCAGATTCTTTTCCATGTCTGCGATATCCCTGACTCGGTCGGAGAACTGATCCGGCGTGAGCTCGACGTTTATATCGAAGGTATCGGTGTTATTGACACGGTCTACGATGATCTGATAGTTAGGCGTGTATCCTTCATTAAGCAGCACGGTTTCTATCTGTGAAGGGAATACGTTGACGCCTCTGATGATCATCATGTCGTCGGACCTTCCGAGAGGTTTGCTCATCTTAACGTGAGTTCTGCCGCAGGAACATTTCTCTCTGGTCAGTCTGCAGAGGTCCCTGGTGCGGTATCTTAAGAGAGGGAAGCCTTCTTTATCCAATGAAGTGAAAACAAGCTCGCCGATCTCTCCTTCGGGGAGAGGCTCGCCGGTCTCGGGATTGATGATCTCCGCGTAGAAATGGTCTTCGTTTATGTGCATTCCGGTCTGCTCCTCACACTCGAAAGCGACTCCGGGACCGCTGATCTCAGTGAGACCGTAGATGTCGTAGGCTTTGATGCCAAGTGTATTCTCGATGCTGTGACGCATCTCCTCGGTCCAGGGCTCAGCTCCGAAGATACCGGCTTTGAGAGGGATGTCATCAGGACCGTAGCCTTTCTCCGCCAGTGATTCTGCCAGGTAAGCCGCATATGACGGAGTGCAGCAAAGGATCGTCGCGCCGAGATCCATCAGGAACTGCATCTGCCTGTCAGTATTTCCGGATGAGATGGGAACTGTCAGGCAGCCGACCTTATGCGAACCGCCGTCCAGACCGGCGCCGCCTGTGAACAGGCCGTAGCCGTAGGATATCTGGCAGACGTCGCCTTCGCTCCCGCCGGCAGCAACGATAGCTCTCGCGCAGCATTCGTTCCACATGTCGATGTCGTTCTGGGTGTAGAAGGCCACTACACGCCTTCCTGTGGTGCCTGAAGTGGAGTGGATCCTTACACAGTCTTTAAGGGGACGGCCTTTGAGTCCATAGGGATAGGCTTCTCTTAGATCTGCCTTCGAGAGGAAGGGCAGTTTATGGATATCTTCGATCCCTTTGATATCCTCGGGCTTCACGCCTTTTTCGTCCATGAGATCTCTGTAGTACTTAACGTTTTCGTAAACGTTCTTGACCTGCTTTACGATCTTTTCGGACTGGATGCGTCGGATCTCTTCAAGCGGCATGGTTTCGATTTCTTTCTGGTAATAGCGTTTCTCTTCCATTTGTTTCTCCTTTGTTTGATACGGATTCGGGAAGCTATCAAAAACCCTCTTCCCGCAGGGAAAGAGGGCGAATCATCGCGGTACCACCTCTTTTTCACTCATACCTCACGATATGAGCCTTAACGGGCACTATCATGCCCTGACGGGATAACGGTCGTCTGCCGGCGGCGCCTACTGGGATCTCCGTTCAGCGTGCATCTCGCGGAATGAATTCGGTCGCTTATTCACTTACTGCCTTGCAGCAACCGGCAGCTCTCTGGAAGCTTTGGGCGACTTACTGGTTTCCGGTCATTGATTTTAGGTGTTATTCAAATATGTGCCCATTATAACGCGACAAAAACTGTTTGTCAACCACAAATTACAAAAATATTTTTTGTTATTTTTTACACATTTCTGACAAAAGTCCTACGAAAAACGTTAAGGCAGAGCCGGATAAAAAATATAGTACCTAAAAACCGCTTTATGGGGTATAATATAGATGAAAATGGGGGAGAAGGCTTAAAATGAACGTCATATTTGAATTTTTGGGTAATGAGCCCATCGAAAACCTTATAACGTCCATGCATTTCAAGATGGATAAGGCCGTTTACTTCGGCTACTATGAGACCATCGAGGAATACAGGGAGAGCACCAAGCATTTCCTTAGCAAGTACTGCGGATACAGCGATGTGGTCTTTCATCCTCTGTCACGCACGGACATTCAGTCCATGATGAAAACGATGAGGCAGGCCATCGAATACGAACTCAGTTTCAAGAATGCCATTTACTTCGATATGACCGGCGGCGAAGACATGATACTAACGGTCTTCGGCATGCTGGCCAAAGAATATGACACGCCCATGCACGTCTTCGACGTGTACAAGGACAAGATCACGAGGATAGATGAAGGTTCGCGCAGATCCATCATAGCGGACGTGGAGCCCAGAGTAGTTAAGATGGACATAGACAAGCTGATCGAGATGCACGGCGGCAAGGTCAATCACAACCTTCATAAAAGCGCAAAAGACCTCGATAACGAAGAATTCGCCGAGGACATCGATAAGCTTTGGTCTGTCGAAAAGGACTTTACGGAAGAATGGAATCTGCTGAGCATCTTTCTCAGAAACCACATGATGCCGGAGAGCTCTCTGAACGTGAGCTGCGATTTGAACAAGATCGAAGAGATACTCAAGCGTACCAACAATCAATTGAACACCCTTGAGAAGTTCAATGCCATCATGGACAGGCTTGGAGAGGCAGGGCTTCTTCTGGATCTCAAACATGAAGACGACGAATACAGCTTCAGTTACAAGAGCAAGGCTGTCAAGGAGTGCTTAAGAGACGGCGGGAGCACACTCGAACTGTACATATACAAGAGAGAAAAGGAGACCTCCGACGACTGTCGTGTAGGCGTACACCTTGACTGGGACGGAGTCTTCCACTATACGATGGGAGTGGATGTGCTTAACGAAGTGGATGTGATCTCTCTCAGAGGCAACATCCCGACGTTCATATCCTGTAAGACCGGCAAGATGGGCCCGAACAATTCCCTCCATGCGCTCTATGAGCTGGAGACTGTGGCCAATAGGTTTGGCGGGAAGTATTCGAGAAAGGTGCTGGTCACGTCCAGGCCTTTGGCTGACGCCTACGTTTCCAGAGCAAAGGACATGGGCATAGAAGTAGAACAGCAGAGCGATTCATATTATGAAGAAACAGATTACTAAGGTAAGCATAGTTATTTGCGTAGCGCTGGTGATGGTCCTTGTGACCGCTGGCTCCGGCTTCGCGGGAAGCAGTTCTTCGTCGTCATCAGAGAGCGAGATAACGATAACGATGACCGGTGACCTTATGTGCGATACAAAATTTCAGAAATATCTTTATGACGAAGAAAGCAAGACCTTCGATTTCGACGGGACTTTCAAATACGTGAAGGAGATATTCAAGGATTCAGATTTCACTGTGGGCAACCTGGAGACATGCGTCGCGCCAAGCAAAGCGCTGAGCAGAGACCTTCATTTCAAAAACAATCAGCCTTATATGAATGCACCGAGGAAGTTCCTGCGCGCTTTGAAGAGGGCAGGCTTCGATGGATTTATCCTGGCGAACAACCACACTTTGGACACCGGTACTAGCGGCATCAAGGAGACGCTTCAGTCTATTGATGATCTCGGGCTCAAGCACACAGGGCTTTATACGTCATCCAAGGACAAGCGCTATTTCATACTCAAGAAGAACGGCATCAAGGTGGCTTTTTTGGCCTATGCTACGCACTATAATTACAGAGATTATTCGCTTACCGTGAACGACCAGAAGCGCATGCTCGCCAAGTTCAGCCAGGCGAACATAAAGGCCGACGTGAAAGCCGCGCGAAAGGCCGGAGCGCAGTATATCATAGCTTACATGCATGCCGGAAGCGAGAACACGTATAAGGTATCGGACCAGCAAAAGACTATGGCGAACGCTCTCGCCAAGGCAGGTGTGGATTTCATAGTAGGATCGCATCCTCACTGGGTCCAGCGTAAGGCCACATACCATGACGGCGATAAGAAAGTCCCGACTATATACAGCATGGGCAATTTCACCGGTAAACTCAGGAGCGCCAAAACGAGGGAGACCGTTATACTGACCGTTACCCTCAAGAAGGACTCCAACGGAAACGTTAGCCTTAAGAAGAAAAAGTATACCCCCGTGTACATGATGACTAAATGGAACGGCGGTAAGATGGTGCTTTTGCCGGAAGGTTATAAGTGCAAAACGAAGAAAAACCAGGACAAGATAGACTCGCATTTCGAGCATATCAGAAAGGTCCTGAACAACGAGAATTAGTTTCGAAGGAGAAGTCAGCTGATGGATCGGCTTTCAAGGACAGAGATCTTAATAGGTGAAGAGTGCATCAGAACTCTGGCAGGATCACGCGTGGCTGTCTTCGGTCTGGGCGGTGTAGGAAGCTATGTGGTGGAAGCCCTGGTTAGATCCGGTATTGGTGCCTTGGACCTGATCGACGGTGACAAAGTCAGTCAGTCCAACTTGAACAGGCAGCTGATCGCCACCGAAGATACGATCGGCAGGGACAAGACCGAAGTCGCGAGAGAGCGTGTGCTGTCGATCGATCCGGATTGCAGGGTGACCGTGCATAACGTGTTTTACCTGCCTGAGACAGGCGACAGCATAGATTTCAGCTGCTTTGATTATGTGGTGGATGCCATCGATACCGTAGCCGGTAAGATGGAGATCATCGAAAGGGCAGCCAAAGCCGGTGTACCTGTTATTAGTTCGATGGGTACAGGCAACAAGTTAGATCCGACGAGATTCGAAGTGGCAGACATATACAGCACCTCAGTCTGCCCGCTGGCCAGAGTGATCAGGAAAGAATGCCGCAAGCGTGGTATTGATGCCTTGAAGGTGGTCTATTCTAAAGAAGAAGCGATCAGATCATTTGCGGAGGATGAGGACAGCAGCAAAGGAAGACCGGTCCCGGGCTCTGTAGCCTTCGTCCCCTCGGTCGCGGGACTTATTATAGCCGGCGAAGTGATCAAGGATCTCACAGGAATAAACAAGCGGTGATCTGATGTTTGACTACAGACTTTCACAAAATGAATACGATGAGATCCTGACCCTGAAAAGGGAGATACATATGCATCCCGAGCTTGCTCATGATGAGTTCGGAACTACTGCACTGATCAGGGACTATCTGGCTGGACTGCCTGACTTCGCTCTTTTGGGTGAGCAGCCCGAGACAGGCCTGGTGGTCAGGATAGAAGGAGACGGGACGGGTCGCGAAGTGATGCTAAGGGCTGATATAGACGCCATACAGCAGACCGAAGAGTACGACAGTCCATGGAGATCTGTGAATGACGGAGTGATGCACGCCTGCGGGCATGATTTTCATACTGCAGCTCTTCTCGGTGCTGCTCGCGTACTTCAAAGAGCCAAAGATACTGGTTCGCTTAAGAATACTGTCGACCTTGTCTTCCAGCCCGCTGAAGAAGGCACGACTGGAGCACGGATGCTGATAGAGAACGGACTTTTCGAAGTCGCGTCTCCTGATGCTGTATTCGGCCTTCACAACTGGCCTTCAGTAGGTTTGGGCAGAGTAGTCTGCCACCCGGGCCATCTGATGGCAGGTAAGAGAAGTTTCGAGATAATGATAACTGGCTCAGGCGGCCACGGATCGATGCCGCATCTCAACAGAGATCCAATCGTCTGCTCGGCTAATGTGATCCAGGCGCTTCAGACCGTAGTTAGCCGCAACACAGATCCAGCGGACGCGCTGGTCTTATCGATAAGCATGATAGAAGGCGGCCGTCCCGTGAACGTAGTGGCCGACAATGTGAGGATCGTAGGGACCATAAGATCTCTTTCTGACAAGGCTCTCGACAATGCGATAACCAGGGTCGAAGCGATCGTGGTGAACGCATCTGAAGCCTTCGGAGTGAGCGGAGAAGTCAGTTGGCAGCCAAAGATCCCGGCTCTGAACAATTCGCCTGCTTTGATGGATCACTGCGTGAAGTGTGTCAGGGACACCGGACTGGAGCCTACGGATTGCCAGCCGGGATTGGCCAGCGAGGATTTCGCTCTGTACCAGAGTATCGTACCGGGTTTCTACTACTGGATGGGCTGTACACCTGAAGGTGAGTGTCAGGCTAAACTGCACAGCCCGGATTATCATACGGATGACAGCCTTCTCGGCAAGGCTGCTGAACTTTTGGCCCGCACTGCAGGCGAGTATAGATAAAGCGAGGCAAGATGAATTACTGGAATGTTACAGAAGATGCGCTCAGATTTGACGACTGCACGATGGACTATATGGTCTTCGGAACCGGTGAAGAGCCGCTTCTTCTGATAAGAGGACTGAACATAACAAGGCTGAAGGGCACGTCGCTCATACTGATCGACAGGTATAAGCTGTACGCGAAGCGATTCAGGATCTACGTGATCGACAGAAGAGACCCGGTGCCTGAAGATGTGAACGTTGAAATGATAGCCGAGGACGTATACCGCGGCATGAAGGCTTTGGGACTTGACAGAGTAAATGTCATAGGCAACTCACAGGGAGGGATGATCGCCCAGTATCTCACGCTGAACCATCCGGAGTGCGTGAAAAAACTGGTTCTTAACGTCACTGCATGCGAGCCCAATGACGTCTTGAAGAGCAAGGTCGACCGCTGGGCTGAACTCGCGAGGGCAGGAGAGATGACGCTTATCTCTGACGAGTTCATGGATCAGATGTATCCCGAAGACAAGAAGCCCGAGCCCAGGAAGTACGTGGAGGTTTTGTCGAAGAATTTTAAGACGCATACGCCGGAGGAGTTCGCAGTTCTCGCGGAAGCCTGCCTGAGCTGCAATACTAAGGAAAGGCTTAATGAGGTCGAATGCCCGGTACTCGTAATGGGCGGAGGAAAAGACGTGATCATGTCGCCCGAGGCATCCGTCAGTCTGGCGGAAGCTCTGGGGACTGAAGCGGTAATTTTCGAAGACCTGGGCCATGGCGCCTATGAAACTCCGGAATACATGAATAAAGTGATAGAGTTCTTTGAGGGTTGAGCGTATATGCCGGATGAGCTTCACGGCAGCTCAAAGAAACACCGGATAATATAAAAGGACAGGAAATGCTTGAAAAGTTAGTCGAATATTTTGAATATCCCTTTGTGAGGTACGCCTTGATCGTCGGAGTACTTATAGCGCTCTGTTCGTCGCTTCTTGGTGTGACTCTGGTACTGAAAAGGTTCTCGTTCATAGGTGACGGACTGTCACATGTGGCCTTCGGAGGCATAGCCATAGCGAGTGTGCTGAACATCTCCAATCAGATGCTGACAGTGCTTCCGATCACTATAATATGCGCAGTATTGCTGCTTCGTACCGGACAGAATACCAAGATAAAAGGCGATGCAGCCATAGCCATGATCTCCGTAGGAGCTTTGGCCTTCGGCTATCTTTTGATGAACGTATTTCCGTCGTCTTCGAACATATCGGGAGACGTGTGTACCACGCTTTTCGGATCGACCTCGATACTTACGTTGACTTCCAAAGAACTCTGGCTCAGCGTGATCCTGTCGATCGTGGTAGTGCTGTTTTTCGTATTCTTCTACAATAGGATCTTCGCCGTGACCTTCGACGAGGATTTCGCCAAGGCGACCGGTGTGAAGACTGACACGTACAATCTGCTGATCGCGATCGTCATAGCCGTGATCATCGTGCTTTCCATGAAGATGGTCGGCTCGCTCCTGATCACCGCGCTCGTGATCTTCCCGGCTCTTTCTGCCATGAGACTTTTCAGGGACTTCAGAAGCGTCACGATTTTCTCAGCAGTATTCTCTGTGATCTGCGCGACCCTGGGAATCATCATCTCCATACTTTGGGAGACGCCCACGGGAGCTACTGTGGTGGTCGCAGACATACTGGGCTTCGGCCTCTGCTGCCTGATATCGTCGCTGGGAGCCGGTACGAAAACCGCAAATAAAAAATAAGGCAGACGTTTGGCATGGACAGAACAGAAGCAGTAAGAGAGATAGCAAAAGCCGCTGCTTGCGCAGGCGGCAGAGCATATTACATCGGCGGTTGTGTCAGAGACCGGCTGATGGGGAAAGAGCCCAAGGACATTGATATCGAAGTCCACGGCCTGTATCCTGCTGAACTCCGAGAGATCCTTGAAAGGATCGGAGAACCGCTTGAATACGGTGCTAGCTTCGGTATCTTTTCGCTTAAGGGGCTTGACGTCGATATCGCCATGCCAAGGAAGGAGCAATCAAAAGGCAGGGGTCATAGAGATTTTGACGTTGAGGTGGATCCTTTCATCGGTATCGAAAAAGCTGCGTCCAGGAGAGATTTCACGATAAATTCCATCATGGAGGACGTGCTGAGCGGAGAGATAGCCGATCCCTTTGGAGGAAAAGACGACCTTAATAGAGGTATCATAAGGCACGTCAGGAGCGAGAGCTTCGTCGAAGACCCACTGAGGGTCTTCAGGGCTGCGCAGTTCGCTTCCAGATTCGGCTTCAAGGTGGCCGATGAGACAGTAGAACTTTGCAGCAGGATGGACGTTTCCGAACTTTCCGCCGAAAGGGTAGAAGAGGAACTGAAAAAAGCTCTTATGATGGCAGAAAGGCCTTCGGTATTTTTTGAGACTCTTAGGACTATGGGCAAGCTGTCTCCCTGGTTCAGGGAAGTGGAGATGATGATCGGTCTTGAACAGGATCCTCTGTATCATCCCGAAGGAGATGTGTGGAACCACACCATGGAAGTGATTGACAGAGGTGCTTCTCTTAAGGACGAGGCAGAAGAGCCATACGCCTTCATGATGCTCTGCCTGACGCATGACATGGGCAAGATAATCACAACGTCGTGTGAAGAGGGCAGGATACACGCGTACAACCACGAGAGCGAAGGGCTTCCCTTGGTGGAGCGTTTCCTCGACAGGCTGGTAAGCCGCAATAGTGTGAAGAGATATGTGCTTGACATGGTGCCTTCGCATATGAAACCGAACGTCACTGCCTTCGTAAGATCAAAGATAAAGGTTACAAACCGTATGTTCGATGAGGTACCGTCGCCGGGGGATCTCATACTGTTCTCGCTGGCGGACAGACCGGTAATGTCAGGGGATGTCAGGTTCGAAGGCGACAGGGATTTTCTGGAGGAGAGACTCGGTATATATGAGGAATACATGTCGAGACCTTACGTGATGGGAAGAGATCTGGTGGACTCCGGGCTTGAACCCGCAGAGGACTTCCATGAGATCCTCGGATATGCTCATAAACTCAGACTTGCAGGTATAGATAAGGAGGAGGCGCTAAAGCAGTGCCTTGCTTATGCCAGAAAACTCCGTAGGGGGCAGACCAAATAAAACAAGTGAGACTTATTGACTGATTCAAGACATGGCTAAAGAATACAAGCTATGTCTTTTATTTTTTTGGACGATATGATATAATAAACTGAATTATTGTAAAATAATGGGGTAGAATTGTTTTTTTCAGCTAAGGAGGTCATCCTTTGAAAAGAATTACAGTAATAGTTCTGATATTCATTATGGTCTTCAGTCTGTCGGCTGCAAGCGTTTCAGCCGCATCTAAGAATACTGAGAAGCCGGAGAGACAAGAGATCACGAGCATCCTTCCTGGCAATCATAAGCTTTCACTCATGTGGAATAAGGTGGAAGGCGATAATGTCAAGTATGAGGTGAAGATAGCTGCAGACAAGCATTTCACTGAGGATGCCAAGACTTTCATATTGGATGGATCGGACAACGACATCACCAGGACAAAACTCACAAACGGGCAGAAATACTATGCTAAAGTAAGGACTATCGTCACTGATGAAAATGGAAAGAAATTCTATGGCAGTTGGTCCTATAGGAAGAGCAGAGTCATCAAGGACACTTCGATCTATTCCAACACGTCTATAAGAGGCGTGCCGGAGCTGAGATACATGACTTACGAGGACAACGATGATCTTTTGATGCTGATCAACAAGTACTACGGCGTGCCTAGCGACTATTATCCCAACGACATGGTAAGCATAGCGTCGAAGTATATGACATACAGTAACGCCAAGATGAAAGAAGTCGCATACAAGGCCTTCAAGAAGATGTACAAGGCTGCCGCTGAGAAAGGCCTTAACTTCAAGATCTGCTCCGCTTACAGAACGTATTCCACTCAGAGGTCGCTTTTCAATAACTATATCAATTCAAGAGGATACAAGACCGCATTCGTGCTTTCGGCCTATCCGGGCAGAAGTGAACATCATTCGGGTCTTGCTATAGACCTTTTGACAGGAAGGAACGGCTGGTCACTCACTAACAGCTTCGCCAATACAAAGGAAGGCAAGTGGATCAAAAAACACTGTGCCGAATACGGCTTCATTATAAGATATCCCGATGGCAAGACTGATATCACAGGCTACGGCTATGAATCCTGGCATCTAAGATATGTCGGTAAGACCGCTGCCAAGGAGATCATGTCTGAGGGACTGACCCTGGAAGAATACCTCGATAAGCTTCCTCCGGGATATAAAGGATAAAAAAGATCCGAATGGTAAGGATAGAATAAATGGACAGAAACAAAGTCATAATACGTACAAGTTTAATAGGTATCATCGCGAACATCTTTCTGGCAGCTTTCAAGGCAGCGGTAGGACTCGCCGCCAATTCCATAGCGATCGTTCTGGATGCAGTGAATAATCTGTCGGATGTACTGTCGTCATTGGTCACGATCATAGGGACGAGGGTGGCCAACAGAAGACCGAACAGAGAGCATCCACTCGGTCATGGAAGAGCGGAGTACCTTAGCGCACTCGTAGTATCCGGGCTGGTACTATATGCAGGTATAGCAGCCATGGTGGAATCTGTGAAGAAGATCATCGATCCCGTGGAGCCGAACTATTCGATGACCACCCTGATAATTATCGCTTCGGCCGTAATAGTTAAGATCTTACTCGGAAGATATTTCAAGGCGCAGGGAGAAAAGGTCAATTCCGGTTCACTTATCGCCTCCGGTGCTGACGCCACCTTCGATGCCATTTTATCGGCTTCTGTGCTGCTAACTGCCGTCATCTTTATGACGACCGGCGTTTCACTGGAAGCATATGTGGGCATACTTATCTCCATATTCATTATCAGAGCAGGTATTGAGATAATGATAGATACCCTGAATGAGATCCTCGGCAAGCGCGCCGACAAGGAACTCAGCGACAGGATCAAAACTCTGTTGAATGAAGAGGAGGAGGTCAGAGGAGCCTACGATCTTCTCATCAATAACTACGGCCCTGACAGGAACTACGCTTCAGTCCATTTGGAACTGCCGGATACCATGACTGTAGATCAGGTAGATGTGATCACAAGGAGAGTGCAGGCAAAGGTATACAAAGAGACCGGTGTAATACTGACAGGAGTAAGCGTATACTCGTACAACACGAAGGACGATGAAGTAACACGCATCAGAAACGCCGTGATGGAAAAGGTCATGGAGTATGAATGGGCTTTGCAGATGCACGGATTCTATGCGGATACTGCTAATAAGATACTGCGCTTCGATGTGGTAATGAGCTTCGATATCGACAGCCGCGTCGGACTTGAGATACTTTACAAAGATATCAAAGCCATGTATCCGGACTACGAGATAACTATCACGCCGGATCTGGATCTAACGGACTGAAGGACCGTCGATTAGCCGGAGGGCAAGCCTCCGGACATTTCAAAAGGAGACGCGCGCGAGCCGCGCATTGAGAGATTTGAACAAAACAGTAATAAAGTTTAAAGAAAACTTTAAATACATATTATTCTGGCCGCTGTTCATATTGGCGTTCATAGGAATAGAGCATCTGGACGTGGCCGGAAGGATGCATGAGGTACATTGTTTCCTGGACGATATCATTCCATTCAACGAGTTTTTCGTCCTGCCGTACTTCACCTGGCATCCATTGATCGTCATTGTTCTCGCTTACACTCTAGTGAATGAGACGGACAACTTCAGGAACCTGATGAAATTCTTCATCCTGACGTTTACGGTAACGATGATCATATACCTGATCTATCCGACATATCTGAATATCAGGCCTGAGAGTTTCGAGAGAGACAACATCCTTGTCTGGATCACGAGTTTGCTGTACAGCATCGATAATCCTGTGAACGTATGCCCGTCGCTCCATATAACGGGCTGCCTGGGGCTGCTTTTCGCGTCCTGGGATACGAGGGGCAGGGACAGCATACCCAAGAAGGTATTCATGGCCTTCGCCGTTGCGTTCATCTGCGCCTCCACGCTATTCATGAAGCAGCATTCAGTTATCGACGTGATCGTAGCCGTACCGATCTCGTTCATAGGATGGGTGATCTGCTTCAGAGGTAAAGAGATAGAGCAGATGAGCGACACAGAACTGATCAAATGATAGAGGAGAATGATTTGAATATCAAAGGTTACGAAGAAGCTTATGCCCTTTATGAAAAGGTGCTCGCTTCTAAGAATAAATACAACCTGTATAAAGAGATAAGGCCTATAGCTAACCTGAAACACATGCTGGAGACCTCTGTTGAACTCTATGGAGACAGGGTGGCATTCTGGCAGAAGTTCAACAAGGGAGAGGACTATACTCCCATCAAATATAACGAGACTCTCAGGGACGTCAACGCACTGGGTACCGCGCTTATTAATCGCGGTATGAGGAACAAAAAGATTGCTGTAATAGGTGAGAACAGCTATTTCTGGGCCATTAGCTATCTTGCTGTAGCCTGCGGAACAGGTGTGGTCGTGCCGCTTGATAAGGAGCTCAGCGCTCAGGAACTCGAGCAGCTCGTGGTCAAAGCGGGCGTTTCATGTGTGCTGCTCAGCCCCAAATACAGAGAGATCTTCGGTGACATGCTGAAACGCAAAGTAGGTTCGCTGGAGTTTCTGGTGGACGTCAGGGCTGATATGAGCTCAGGAGATGTATATGCTCTTAAAGAACTGATATCAGAAGGCAAGACGCTTCTTGACAAGGGAGACAGGAGATATCTGGACGCGGAGATAGATCCGGAAGCGCTGGGCGTGCTGCTCTTCACCTCCGGCACTACGGGCGTTGCTAAGGGAGTTATGCTCTCGCACAGGAATCTCTGTTCAGAGATAATGCTTTCACCTCTTCTGATCAAATACACCAAAGAAGACATATTCTTCAGCGTGCTTCCGCTGCATCATACATATGAATGCACCTGCGCTTTCCTCGTATCGATCTACAGGGGCTCATCGATAGGTTATTGCGAAGGACTGAAATATATCCAGAAGAATCTCAAAGAACTTCAGCCGACGATATTTTGCGGCGTGCCGCTTATCTTCGACAGCCTTTATAATGCGATCATGAAGACCGCAAGGAAACAGGGCAGGGAAGCCATACTCAGGAGAGTCATGAAGGCGAGCCACGTGACAAACAGGGTCGGACTTGACCTTTCGAAGATGCTTCTTGGTAAGGTGAGGGAGATCTTCGGAGGAAGGATGAGGCTTCTTGTCAGCGGTGGAGCGCCTATTCGTCCTGAGATAATAAAGTTTTTCAACGATCTGGGCTTCATCATGATCCAGGGATACGGCCTGACCGAATGCGCGCCGCTTGCCGCAGCCAATCCGACCGAGAAGAGATATAACCGCTATGATTCCGTGGGAAGGCTTCTCGATCAGCTCGAGGTCAAGGTGATTGACAAGAACAGAGAAGGCGTCGGAGAGATCTGTATCAAAGGCCCGAACGTAATGATAGGTTACTATGAGGACCCGGAAGAGACCGCTAAATGCATAGTGGACGGTTGGTTCCACACCGGGGACCTGGGATATGTCGACAGACAGAAGTACATCTATATCACCGGGCGAAAGAAAAACGTCATCATCACAGCGAACGGCAAGAACGTTTATCCGGAAGAACTTGAAAACTATCTGGATTCCAGCCTGTTCATAGCTGAGTCCATGGTCTGGGCAAAGAATGACGAACGCGGAAACGATATGACCATAGTTGCGACTATAAAGCCTGACATGGAAGAGATAAGAAATTACCTCGGCGATGAAGCCGATGATCCGGAAACTATTAAGGCTCTTCTCCAGAGTGAGGTCGACAGGATCAATAAACCGCAGCCGCTTTTCAAGAAGATAGGCAAGGTGATCATCAAGACGGGCGATTTCGACAAGACGACCGCGCATAAGATCAAGAGATTTACCGAAAGCAACAAAGAAGGAGCCGAATGATAATGGGCCTTTACAGAATGTTCTTCAAAAGAAAATACCTCTGCCCGGTCTGCGGGAAGCACTATTTCACGGAGATCAACGCATATGAGATCTGCCCGGTCTGTGGATGGGAAGACGATCCAGTGCAGAGAAGAGAGCCGGATCTCAGTGGAGGGGCCAATAAGCTCAGCCTTAATGAGGCCATAGACGAGTATCTGAAGGGAGCAGCCCGGGATGAGTAAAAAGATCTATCTGGCCGCTGCTCTGATCATAGTACTGACGATAGTTTTCTTTGTGATGTCACTCGGACAGGGCGAGACGCCACCAGACGGTCCCGGAGACGACGGTGAATATACCGTGTATACGTTCAGAAACGACCGCCTTCTTCAGGAACATTTCGACAAACACGGAAGAGAAATGGGCTTTACATCTGCCGAAGACTACCAAAAAGCAGCCTCTGACGTAGCAAATAACCCAAATTCTCTTCATAAACTTGAAAAAGAAGACAATGATGATGTATACTATCTGGAGGAGACCAATGAATTCGTAGTGGTTTCCAGAGATGGATATATAAGAACATACTTTTGTCCGGACTCGGGCAAGAAATACTTTGATAAACAGTAGTCTTGTTTAATTGAAAGTGAGGGCTTAGAAATGACAGAAAACAAAACAGAAGCTCTGAAGCAGAAACTTGAAGAAGAAAAAGCCGAAAAGGAAGCCCAGAGACTGAAGGAAGAGAAGCTCAAAGCTGAGATGGAGACTGAACAGCCGAAGAAGTGGATCATGCCCGCATGGGTGCCCTGGGTCGTAGGCGCACTGGCTGCAGCCATACTCAGCCTGTTCCTTAAGGGCGTGATCGGTACTTTGATATCGATCGTCGTAGGCGTCATCGTGATCTTCGCTTTGATCGAAGTCAGAAAGAAGGCCATAGCCGATGCTCACGTCCCCGGAGCGAAAGAGTTTTCGAGCGAGATCGCTTCCAAGCTGTATGAACTTCAGGATCTTCTCATAGACAGAGCCAAGGGAGTAAAGAAGGCAGAAGTCAGAGAGACGCTCGGCTCCATCGCCGGCACTCTCAACAAGATCGCCGACGAGGTGGAGCACGATCCCAAAGACAGGAACAAAGTGAGAAAACTTGCCAACTACTACGGAGATATGCTTCTGGGTCTGGTAGACAAGTATATCAAGCTGCAGGACAATGCCGGTCAGGTAGTTGAAGGCGAAAACGTTGAAACTAGCATGGAAAAGATCGAAGAGGCGATCAAGGGAGCCGAAGTATCCGTCAAAAAGCTTCTGGACAGCCTTTTCACCGAAGATGCTATGGAGATAAACGCGGAAATAAATACTTTGGATAAGCTGATGAAGCTTGAAATCGGTAATGAAAAAGGAGAAGAGCAATGACAGACGAAATCAAATTCCCTGAGGAAGTAAAGGAAGAAGCAGAAAACCTTCAGGAACTAGTTGAAGAAGAGCTCGGCGAAGCTGTCGATACTGTCGAAGAAGCCGTGGACGATGCCGTGGAATTTGTAGAGGCAGAGATCGTAGAAGACGCGACCGATGCTTTCAAGGCTGCGGAGGAAGAACTCAAGGCAGTTCAGGAAGAGGCTCAGGCCATCGCCGAAGAAGTTGAAGAAAGCGAAGTCATGAAGATCGCCGATAAGGTAGAGTTCACACCTGAGGAACTGGCCATAATCGACAAGTATGCCAAGGCAGTCGACCTCAAGGACACCAACTGCGTACTTCAGTTTGGCGCGGACGCACAGGAAAAGCTGGCTGAATTCTCAGAGAGCGCTCTGACGAACGTAAGGACCAGCGATCTGGGCACCATCGGAGATTCGCTTTCCGGATTGGTAACAGAGCTCAAGGGCTTCAGCGCTACCGAAGAGAGACATGGACTTTCCAAACTCTTCCACAAGGCGCTTGATCCGATCGAGGAGATGAAGAACAGATACGACAAAGCCAACGCCAACGTCGAAAAGGTAGTCAACATCCTTGACGGACATCAGGTAACTCTTACCAAGGACATCGCAGTGCTTGACGAACTATTCAATGCAAATACAGAGAACTTCAAGAACCTGTCCATGTACATCGCTGCAGGTAAGCAGGCTCTCAAAGAAGCCAGAACGGTAACTCTTCCTGAGATGAAGAGAAAAGCCGAAGAGACAGGCGATCAGGGAGACCTTCAGGCAGCTACGGACTATGCTCAGATGATCGACAGATTTGAGAAGAAGGTCTACGATCTGGATCTTACCAGGACAGTATCACTTCAGATGGCTCCTCAGATCAGGATGATCCAGAACAATGATACTCTCATGGTTGAGAAGATCCAGACAGCTCTCGTGAACACCATTCCTCTCTGGAAGAGCCAGATGGTACTCGCTCTGGGACTTGCCAATTCTGAAGAGGCACTCAAGGCTCAGAGAGCAGTCTCCGAGACCACCAATGAACTTCTCAGAAAGAACGCCGAGATGCTCCATGACACTACAGTAGGAGTAGCTCTTGAGTCCGAGAGAGGCATCATCGATATCGAGACGCTTCAGGAGACCAATAATAAACTCATCTCCACCATCGACGAAGTAATGCAGATCCAGAAGGAAGGACATGAGAAGAGAGTCGAGGCTGAGATCGAACTCAGAAGACTTGAAGGCGAGCTGAGAGACAAAGTCCTCGAGACCATCTCATAAGAAGCCGTTATTCCAAAGACTGACGCATGGAGCGCACAGAGCGCTCCATGCTCTTATTGTGTTTTCAGGCAGGGTAGTGGAATGTTTGACGCAAAGGCATATTACGACAGACTCAGCAAGTACGCTTTAGACATAAGAAAGATGACGGACATGGTTCCGGATGTAGCGATCGTACTGGGCTCAGGTCTGGGCGACTTCGCTAAAAATATCCGGATAGAGTGCGAGATCCCTTATGAGGATCTGGACGGCTTCCCGGTGTCAACAGCTCCGGGTCACAGCGGAAGGTTCATCTTCGGCACGTTAAACGGTGTGAAGGTCGTCTGCATGAAAGGACGTGTGCACTACTATGAAGGTTACGAGATGCGTGAAGTCGTGCTGCCGCTTAGGGTGATGAGGCTTCTTGGCGCTCATACGGTAATAATAACCAACGCGGTGGGCTGTATGAACCCGGACTATAGCATCGGAAGCTTCATGGTATCACGCGACTGCATAGCCTCGTTCGTGCCTTCACCGCTCATCGGGCCGAACATTGAGGAACTCGGAGAGAGATTCACCGACGTATCCGAGATTTACGACGCTGATCTCAGAGCCAAGGTGCTCAGTATCGGCGAGAGAGAAGGCATAGAAGTACATGAAGGAGTCTTCATCCAACTGACCGGACCTCAGTTCGAGACCGCGTCCGAGATCAAGATGTACAGATCTTTCGGCGCAGACTGCTGCGGCATGTCGTCAGCAGTTGAAGCCATTGCGGCAGCTCACATGGGCATGAAGGTATGCGGTATCAGCTGCATCACCAATATGTCCACCGGTATCAGCGAGAATAAGCTGTCCGGTGAAGAAGTGATAGAGACCGCTAACAAGGTGGCAGGCAATTTTGAGAAGCTCATAACTGAGCTCGTGGAGAATATTTAAGTTGAAAAAGTATACGCTCAAACTCAATACTGAATATGCAGGCATATTCGGAGCATACTGGATGTTCTACGCAGTGGTGTCCAGCTTTTGCTCCGCCTATCTTCTGGACAGAGGCTACACAAATTCAGAGATAGGGATCATACTTGCTGTGGCCAGCGTGGTATCGGTCTTCATGCAGCCCGCTCTGGCCAACCTTTCGGATAGATCGAAGAAACTCGACGCTATAGGAGTGGCTGAGCTCAGTACCATGGCTATGCTGGTGCTCGAACTGGGGCTTTTTATCTTCAATAGGAAGTCATTGGCGCTTTGGGTGATCTACATGCTTGTCATGGCATGGGAACTGGCTCTCCAGCCACTGTTCAATTCTCTGGCACGCAAACTGTCCGAGAGCGGTTCCAAGATCAATTTCGGGATCTGCAGATCGGGCGGCAGTCTGGCTTACGCCATATTCACTGCCATCATGGGCACTATCGTTGAGAAGTTTGGCACTGGCGTGCTCCCGGGAGCCGGAGTCATAACCCTGGCAGCGCTCTTCGGTTGTCTTCTTCTTTGTAAAAGGACTCTGGACCGTGCCATCGCAGACCACCATGGAGCCATAACTGAGGATGGACTGATCCCTGCGGAGGAAGTGACTGAAGAGATCGACCTTAAGATGTTCGTCAGGAGGAATAAGCTCTTTATAGTTCTGAGCGTGTTCATACTGATACTTTTCTTCCAGAATACGATACTGAACAATTTCATGTTTCAGATCGTCGACGGAGTGGGAGGAACCTCGGAAGACATGGGCAGGATATTCGGCGTCATGGCTTTTCTGGAGATCCCGGCGCTCTTCTTCTTTGACAATATCCATAAGAAGTTCAGCTGCGCCTTCCTCCTCAAGGTGGCGTCTTTTGCCTTCGTTTGCAAACTGGTAACGATGTACCTTGCGAACAGCGTTGCCATGATATATGCAGCACACTTTTTCCACATTTTCTCGTTCTCGCTTTTCCTTCCAGCCATAGTCCAGTTCATCAACGAGATCATGGACAGGGGAGAAGCGGTCAGGGGCCAGGCAGTGTATACTACCGCCATTACGGTAGCGGCGATTTTTGCCAATATTTTGGGTGGTATCTTGCTGGATGCTTCCGGTCCGAAGCTCATGCTTCTGGTATCCTCAGTGCTCACGATAATTGGCGCTGCGGGAATATTCCTGCTGGTCGGAAAAATCGGCAAAAAATCGTGAAACCCCTTGAAAAATCTATGTTTTTGACAATTCTCAATTGACATTCATAACTACCTGTGTTATTATCATTATGACTTTAATTTAATTTTATGGGAGGAGATATATACCATGAATAAGACGGAATTAATCGCAAAGGTAGCAGAAGCAGCAGGACTTACCAAGAAGGATGCAACAGCGGCAGTAGGAGCCACTTTCGCAGCGATCGAAGAAGCTCTCATCAAGGGTGACAAGGTTCAGCTTATCGGATTCGGTACTTTCGAGACAAGAAAGCAGGCCGCCAGAATGGGCAAGAACCCTCAGAGCGGTGAACAGGTAGAGATCGCAGCTTGCACCAAGCCCGCATTCAAGGCTGGTAAGGCTTTAAAAGAAGCTGTTAATAAATAAACCTAGATCAATATCGGTCGACAAAACGACAGGGTGACCTGTCGTTTTTTTCTGTTTATATGCACAAAATAAACTTGAACACGCCTGGGTTTTAAACTACAATTAAATCATGAAGAGCATTTTAGACAAGAGCCCCATGGACGGCCAAAAGTTCATAGTAGTAGGTAAGAAGGACTTCCTGATCACCCTCTGTTTCTTCGTGGGAGTGACAGTGGTCTCTTTCTTCTTCAATAAGAACGCTTCTGACCCTACGCTGAACATAGCCATGCTGTACACTCTTGGCGCATTTCTCGCCGCTAGATATACAGAAGGCTATCTGTACGGCATACTTTATGCGGTGGCTGCGGTGCTCTCTGTAAACTTCTTCTTCACCTATCCCTACGGTACGCTGAACTTTACGATCGAGGGATATCAGGTGACTTTCGCCGGCATGCTCGTGATCAGCGTGTTCACCTCCATCATGAGCACTATGCTCAAGGTGCAGGAGGAAATGCTCTCCAAGCAGGAGAAGGAACTGATGGAGGCTGAGAAAGAAAAGATGCGCGCGAACCTTTTGAGGGCGGTCTCGCATGATATCAGGACGCCTCTTACAGGTATCATTGGAAACAGCGAGTCGATCCTGGAGAACTCCCAGTCTCTTAAGGAAGAGGAGCAGAGAGATCTGGTCCAGAACATAGATGCCGACGCCAAGTGGCTGCTCAACATGGTCGAGAATCTGCTGTCTGTCACAAGGATAGACGGAAGCGACGCATCCGTATCCAAGACGCCTGAAGTCGTTGAGGAAGTGGTCTCAGCAGCGGTCACGCATTTCAAGAACCGCTATCCCGGTACAGACGTGATCGTGAAGGTTCCGGATGAGCCGATAGTAGCGGATATGGATGCTCTTCTGATCGAGCAGGTCATAATAAATATACTGCATAATGCCAAGGTGCACGCCAATTCTACCAAGCCTCTGGAGCTAAACGTTTATCCTGAGGACGATTCGGTCGTGTTCAGTATTAGAGATTACGGCAAAGGCATAGACAGCGACAGGCTGGAATCCATATTTGACGGCGATTCATACAGCAGGAACGAACCAAGTTCCGACGGATATAAAGGCATGGGCATAGGGCTTTCCATCTGCAAGACCATAATCCTGGCGCACGAGGGCAGGATAGAGGCCAGAAACCACGAAGACGGAGCAGAGATACTGTTCAGGCTCCCGGTCAGCAAAGAGGAGATAGAAGATGTATCAGAAGATATCGGTTTTGGTAATTGAAGACGAGAAGAGCATCTGCGACTTCATATCCAGGACTCTCGAACTGAATAATTATAAGGTGATCACGGCTTACACCGGTAAAGAAGGCCTGACCGCTATCACGTCTCTCATGCCCGATCTGATCCTTCTGGATCTGGGTCTTCCCGACATGGATGGTCTGGAGATAATCAGGCAGACGAGAGAGTGGTCCAGCCTCCCTATCATAGTGATCTCTGCGCGTATCCAGGAGAAGGAGAAGGTGGAAGCGCTTGATCTCGGTGCGGACGACTATATCACCAAACCTTTCGGAACCAGCGAACTGCTGGCCAGGCTTAGGACGGCCATACGTCACAGCAACAAGACTAATGCCGGTGATCACGTGGCTCAGAGACCGTACAAATCGAAGGACCTGACGGTCGATTTTGACAAGCGCTTGATTACTATAAGAGGCGAGGAAGTACACCTCACAAGAGTCGAGTACAAGATAGTTTCGATACTCGCCAAGAACTCAGGCAAGGTCATCACTTACGATTCCCTGATCAATCAGATCTGGGGGCCTTATGCAGGGGATAACAACCGGATACTGAGAGTGAATATGGCCAACATAAGGAGAAAGATAGAAGCGAATCCTGGTGAACCGGAATATATTTTCACAGAGCTCGGAGTAGGCTACAGGATGCTCGAAGACGAAGGATAAGACAAGTTTTGACTGAAGGATATCAAATGGAAAAAGTGAGAGTAAAAACCAGATACTCGTATGACGTGCTCATCGGAAACGATCTTACGGAGGAGACCGTGAGCAGGATCTCGGGCAACTGTAAAAAGACCGTTCTGCTTTGGGATGAAGCAGTATTCTCGGGATATGTGGCCGAGATCGGCAACGCGCTTGAAGCGGACGGCAAGGAAGTGATGGCGATCTCACTGGAAGGCGGAGAGAACGCCAAGACCATCGAGTCCTACTCGAAGATCATGAAGATCATGAGCGACTTCAATATTACTAGAAGCGATGCGGTCTTCGGTATAGGTGGCGGGACGGTCATGGATCTGGCCGGTTTCATAGCGTCTACATATAAGAGAGGAGTGGCGCTCGTACAGCTTCCGACGACACTTCTCGCAGCTTGTGACGCATCTGTAGGCGGTAAGAACGCGCTGAACATAGGAGACGAAAAAAACGTGGTCGGCACCTTCTATCAGCCTGATCTGGTTGTGATAGATACGAGGTTTCTAAGCGCGCTGAGCGATGAAGTCTTCAGCGAAGGCTGTGCCGAAATCATAAAGATGGGTTTTTTGGGCGATAAGGATATGATAGCTGAACTCGAGAAGAAGTCGCTTCTAAAGAACCGCGGGGACGAGGACTATCTGGTCAGGATAATCAAGCGCTGCATTGAGATCAAGGCGGCGATCGTGGAGACAGACGAGAGGGATCATGGCCCGAGGAACATACTCAATCTCGGTCATACGCTGGGTCACGCCATAGAGGCGGAGTCCAACTATAAGATACACCACGGCCAGGCTGTGGCCATGGGTATGGTTCAGATGACGAGGATAGCGGAAAACAAAGGTATCGCAGATATCGGTACTCTGGGAAGGCTCATTACGCTCCTCGCTGAGCATGGGCTGGAGTGGAGATGCCCTTATAACATCAACGTGCTCGCAGGGCACGTCGAAAGAGACAAGAAGGTAAGAGGAGGCAGCCTGCCGATCATCGTTCCCGAGAAATTCGGAAGCTGCGTACTTATGAAACTCAAAATCGACGATATCAAAAAATGGCTTACGGAGTAAGCTTTTCTGAGGAGTAAAGATGTCAAGCACATACGGAGAACATCTGAAAGTAACAATAGAAGGCAGATCCCACGGACCGTCGGTCAAAGTCGAGATCACCGGCGTACCGGAGGGTACGATAATAGATTACAGAGAATTGGACGACTTCTTAAGAAGGCGTTCTCCTCTTAATGAGGACATTGCTGAGTATGCCACGCAGAGAAAAGAACCGGACGAGATCGTCTGGACGGAAGGCGTGGTGAACTTCGCCGGAGAGTTCGGCATCGTGACCAAACCTATTATCAGAGCTGAAGTGATGAATACTGACACAGATCCCACGGCATATGATGACCTGAGGTACATACCGAGGCCCGGACACGCAGACTTCACGGCCATGATGAAGGACGGGCTTGAGACGGACACTTCAGGAGGCGGCAGGTTCAGCGGACGTATGACGGTAGCCCTCTGTATCGCAGGAGGCATAGTTAAGCAGCTCCTTAAGAAGGATGGCATAGAGATCATGACCGACATCGTCGAGATAGGCGGTGAAGAGGACCCGATGGGCTTCGAGGACATGGTCGGCGCGGCTAAAGCCAGAGGCGATTCCGTAGGAGGAGTCATCGAGTGCGGCATAATGGGAGTAGAGGCAGGTTCCTGCGGAGACGCGTATTTTGATGGCTTGGAGGGATATATCTCCAGGGCAGTTTTCGGCATACCTGCCGTAAAGGGAATAGAATTCGGTTCCGGTTTCAGAGGAGCGAAAATGCTGGGCTCCATGAACAACGATCCTTTTGTTATAGATGAAGAGGGTAAGGTCAGGACTTCGTCGAACAATCACGGTGGCATACTCGGAGGGATCGCATCAGGCATGCCCATCGTATTCAGGGTGGCTGTGAAGCCCACTCCATCGATATCGAAGAAACAGTGGAGCGTCAACCTCAAGACTGGCGAGCCAGTAGAGATAGAGATAAAGGGAAGACATGATCCTTGCATAGTCTACCGTGCTCTTCCCTGCGTGGAGGCAGCAGCCGCGATAGCCATATATGACGCCCTGATGGACGCCAAGGGGGTCATTGCCCATGAAAGCCTCGAAAGCCGCTCAGAAGCGAAATCTGAGCCTTCTAAGAGCCATGCTGGACCGAAGACTCTTGAAGACTACAGGAAGATCATCGATGAGCAGGATGAAGCTATCCTTCAAGCTCTGAGGAAGCGCGTAGACGCTGTGAAGGAGATCGGAAGCATCAAGCAGAGGGAAGGTCTGCCTCTGATCGACAGCAGGAGAGAAGAGGAGATCTTAAGAGGCAGGGAAGACTTCGAAGCTGAGGTCCTCAGAAAGGTAATGGAAGTGTGCAGACAGGAGGAAGATCTGCCTTTCGGTCTTTTGGGCAGGAAACTCAGCCACAGCTTCAGTCCTGAACTCCACAGCATGATTGGAGAAGAGACAGGACACAGCTATCCCTACGTTCTTTTCGAGAAAGAACCGGAGGAGCTGGAGGACTTCATCAGAAACGGTCGCTGGTCAGGCCTTAACGTGACCATGCCTTACAAAAAAGACGTGATAAGATATCTGGACGAGCTATCTCCGGAGGCTCAGGCCATCGGTAGCGTCAATACTATAGTCAGAAGAAACGGGCGACTCAAGGGCTTCAACACGGATTACTTCGGTTTCAGGAAACTTCTGGAGAAGAACGGTATCGAAGTTGAGGGCCTTAAATGCCTGGTACTCGGTAACGGAGGCGCGTCGAATGCCGTGGTGCAGGTGCTTTTCGATAATGGAGCGGGCGAGGTACATGTGCTGAGTCACAAAGCGATCGAAGAGGGCGAGGCTATCACAGCTAACAGAGACAGCGAGGTGATCATCAATACTACGCCTGTAGGAATGTATCCCGAAAGCGGCGTATCCGCTGTGAATCCCGGCAGCTTCCCGAGGCTCAGGTGGGCGATCGACGTTATATACAATCCTTTGAGAACGAATTTCATCTGTCAGGCCGGCAAGTCACTCATAGACTGTGTGGGCGGGCTCGATATGCTGGTCTATCAGGGTATATATTCATCCATGCTTTTCACTACGCTGAGCTTCGATGACAAGGACACTATAGCAAAGAACGTGGCGCGGAAGATAAGGCGTGAGAAGGAGAACGTCGTTCTCATCGGAATGCCGGGAGTCGGCAAATCGCTGATCGGCCAGAAGCTTGCTGAAGCCACTGACAGAGAGTTCTATGACATGGACCGCCTGATCGAGATCAGAGACGGCAGGAGCATACCGGAGATATTCAGGGACGAGGGCGAAGAATACTTCAGAGACCTGGAACGCTCAGTGGCGATGGAGATGGGCTTGTTGACCGGAGCGGTCATCTCCACGGGAGGCGGCATCGTGAATCGCGAGGAGAATTACTACAGTCTGGCGGAGAACGGCAGGATCGTCTTCCTGGACAAAGAACCCTCAGACCTTCCAACCGTAGGCAGGCCCGTGAGCCAGAGCCTGGGAGTGGAAAGACTCTATGAAATGAGGCTGCCCCTCTACAGAGGCTGGGCAGACCAGGTGGTGGAGATCGACGGTCTAAGCACTGAAGAGATCATAGAAGAAATAGTCAAATAATAAGAGCCCCCGTGCTACATGCACGGGGGATTTTCTTTTATTCCAATTTGAATTCCAGCTGGACCATCTGATGGTCTGAATACGCGAACTGCTGGTCGGTCACTTCGCAGCTTATAACTTCGATGTTTTCGGACACCAGGAAGCCGTCGATGGTGATCTGGAAGTTTGTCTCAGGATCCCAGGGAGAATCAGCGTTTCTGCAGGTAGGGATCGGGTTGGCCGGATCATAAGGTGCCACCAGCGTTATTCCGTAGGGAAGCACCTCGGTGGGGAAGGGATTTGCCCAGCTGAAGTTCGCTCCGGACACGCCGAAGATGGAGGCTGAGTCTCCGAGAAGATCCATGTTGAAGTCTCCCCCTGCGATTATATAATTGCCTTGGAAGTATTCTTCCTGGATGGTCTGACAGAGCATCTCTATCTGTTTCTTGACGATGGTATCATCTGTGGTGTAGGCCGAAGCATGGAGGTTTATCAGCACCAGATCATGGCCGTTATTGCAGTGGATGCGGTTTACGGTAAAGCATCTGTCCAGATCGAGGAATTTGGCAACTCCTGTCTGGATGGGGAAGCTGCGTCTGATGGCTCCGGTGAAATTTGTAGATGAAAGCGTCATCAGACCGGACTTGGATGCTCCTATGGGTGAGGTGAAGGGATAGAAAAGGTAGCCTGAATCGTAGTTCACTCCGAAGGTCGAAGCGTATTCATTCCGGAAGGCCTCTTCAACCATGGCCTTTTCATCCACCTGATAGGTTCTGGTGGAACCGAAATCCACCTCCTGGATGAGATAGAAGTCGGATCTCTGCTTCTTCAGCTCGTCGATGATGGCGTTCATGTTTTCGATGGTGGCTTCCTTTGAGAAAGCTCTGGAGTACTTGCCGCCGTCCATAAAGAAACTGAACTGGTCTGTGTATGCAGCGAAGCCAATGTTCCAATCAGTAAGGTGGAAAGTCTTGCCCGCTGAAACGTCGATGGAATCATTTGGAGCGTTTCCTTCGGGAGTTACTTCGAGATTGTCCTCAAGCCTGTGGTAGCCGATGAAAAGATATGCCACGTAACCCGCCACGACCAGAAGGAATATCAGTATCAATATCAGTAATATTTTAAGTATTTTTTTCATATGAGTTTGCTCCATCTAAGTAATAATTATCTGCTGCGTATATTTTATCACGATATCTTCTTTTTCTAAAGCAAAAAATATGCTAAAATAAAGCCATGGGATTCACACATTTACACTTACATACTGAATACAGTTTGCTGGACGGAGCCGCGAGGATCAAGGACGTGGTATCAAGGGCGAAGGAACTCGGTATGACCAGCCTCGCCATCACGGACCACGGCGCGATGTTCGGAGTCGTTGACTTTTACAAGGAATGCAAGGCGCAGGGAATCAAGCCGATAATCGGCTGCGAAGTATATACTGCAGCCAGAAGCCACCTTAACAAAGACGCTGACTTCGATAAACGTCAGGGCCACCTGATCCTGCTCGCCGAAAACGAGCAGGGCTATAAGAACCTGATCAAGATAGTCTCCATAGGATATACGGAAGGCTACTATTATAAGCCGCGTATCGATAAGGATGTTCTCAGAGCGCACAGCGAGGGACTGATCTGCCTGAGCGCCTGCCTTTCAGGAGAGGTGCAGAGAAGGCTGCTGCACAGGGATTACGCCGGCGCCAGAGAAGAAGCCATAGCGCTAAGGGATATCTTCGGAGAGGACAATGTCTACCTTGAGCTTCAGGATCACGATCTGGATGAAGAGAGGGCCATCAGAGCTGATATGCTTAAGCTTGCGGACGAGCT
>JAFYJM010000041.1 GCA_017538125.1 Bacillota bacterium | reverse complement strand
GGTGTATCCCATGTTGAAGTAGAGGCCGAGCAAAAGCGCCAGGCCTATCCTCAGGACGATGGCATCCAGGAGCGCGACGGCGAAGTTCACTATGTAGTTACCGGTGCCGTTCGCGAGCGCGTTGGCTGGCGCGCGGAAGGCCGAGCCGATGAAGATCACGATGGCTACCGGGACGAATTCCATGCAGACCTTGAGAACTTCCGGGTCCTGAGTGAAAAGACCGAAGACCTCAGAAGGGAAGAGCAGAAGCACCACGGAGCAAAGAACTCCCACGACGGCCATGATGCTGAAATCCGACAAAAGAATCTTCGGCACACGGTCGTATTTTTCTGCTCCGATATTCTGACCGACCATGGCGGCGCCGGCTGTATTGAATGCGTTGGAGCATTGAGCCATCATGTGATTGAGTTTCGAACCGATACCTGCTACTGCGGAGACGGTCACGCCGAAGGCATTGATGTAGGAGTTGACGAACATCTTCGAGAAAGCGACCGAAGTGCTCTTGAGAGCCATCGGTATGCCAAGTTTGATCATGGTTGAGAACATGCCTTTGTCGATCACGAAGCAGCTTTTGTCGATATCGAAACCTAAGCGCTCGCGGTTCTTGGCGAGAAAGAATACAGCCGCGATGAAACTGAAGCCCTGGCTGATCACTGTTGCGAGAGCCGCGCCGAAGGCCCCGGTCCTGAGACCAATGACGAAGACGCAGTCAAGCGCTATATTGAGAGCCGCCGCGACTGCAATGAAAATGAACGGATGCCTGGAATCGCCCATGCCCCTCAGAATGCCGCTCACAGCATTGTAACCGTAAATGAAGGTAAGACCCAGGATGCAGGTCAGACAGTACATCTTAGCCTCATTATAGGCCTCAGGAGGGGTATTCATCCAGCGAAGTATGTTCTCGTGCATGAACACGGATATCACTGTCATGACCACCGCGAACGCAGTCATGCTGACGGTGAAGGTGCCGATGAAGCGGCCCACATTCCTGCGCTGGCCAGCTCCAATGTACTGAGATATTATGATCGTGCCCGCGTTGGTGAAGCCCATAGCCAGGAAGGTCAGGAGATTATTAAGGTCGCCTCCTATGGAGACTGCCGAGAGGCCTGCTTTGCCGATGACGTTGCCCACGATCATCATGTCCACCATGTTATATACGACCTGGAGCATGTTTCCCAGGAAGAGCGGTGTGGCGAACTTAATAAGCCTGCCGGTCACGTTGCCGGAGGTAAAGTCGTTTACCAGTTCTTTTTTTGTCGGGGTAGGATTATCGGACAAGGAACTTACCTCAGAACATTTCTTTAATGTGGTCTTCAACTATCGTGAGCGTCTCATCAAGACCGCCGACAGCGGTCCATTCGTCCAGGAGGCGGGCTCTCACCAACTTGTAGATCCAGTCTTTGTAGTAATCGAGAACTTCTTCGAAGCCCATGCCTTTAGCCTTGAGTTGATCCACGTCAAATTTACCGTAGTCCACGGTGATCATGCAGCGCCACCGCGGCTCCTCGTTGAGTCCCTTCGGATAGTCCAGCACGTCGATCTCTACGTGATTGAAGTAAGGAGTATGAGGCTTGAGCAAAATATCTTTCATCGGAAGTTCTCCTTGACGTCACTGCCGAAATCCTTTGCAAAGAATTTCAGTGTACGGTATAATCTTCATATAGTATAACACATTTTCAATTAAGGAGCAAAAATGATAGCTATAGACAGATCTTTATGCATAGGATGTGGAAACTGCCTTGACAAGTGCCCGTGCAGATCGATAAGCATAGAAGATGACAAGGCGGTCTATCATCCTGAAAAAGGCTGCATCAAATGCATGCACTGCGGAGCAGCCTGCCCCTGTGAGGCGATAACATATGACGGCGGACCTACCGTTACAGGAGAGGATCTGCCTGAGTTCAGCATCGACTTCCCAAATGAGCTCGAGAACCTCATCAAGAGCCGCAGATCATATAGGATTTTTACAGATGAGATGGTGCCTATGGAAGAGATAGAGCATGCATTGGACGTCGCATCCTGGGCGCCCAGTGCCAAGAATCAGCATCCCACCAAGTACTATCTGATCCGTGGCAGTGAGGAGGTCAGAAAGGTCACGAAACTTATCATGGATGATATAAGAGAGAAGCAGGACGAGCGCCTTGAACTTCTCAAAGCGTATGAAGAAGGCAATAACAAAGTCTTCGGCACTGCGTCGACAGCTATTCTGGCCTATGCCAGATGCAATGCGGTAAATCCTCAGACCGATACAGCGATCAAAATGGCAACGGCGGAACTTGTCCTGCAGTCAAGAGGTTTCGGCACATGCTGGTCGGGATATCTGATGAGGAGTCTGAATTCCATCAAAGCTCTGAAAGAGATTTTCAGCGTACCAGAGAATAATATGTTCTTTGCCTGTCTTTTGGTGGGCTATCCCGCGGAGAAGTACTGCCATATCCCTGAAAGGATCAAGCGTGCAGATATCAAAAGCGCTGACTGGGGCAACAGCGAGGCATAAAATAATCAAACAAACGAAAAAATGTTTTGATTTTTGAAATCATATGTTATATAATAGGTGTGTTCGTAACAGGACACATACGCGGATATGGCGGAATTGGCAGACGCGCACGGTTCAGGTCCGTGTGGGTAACACCATGCAGGTTCGACTCCTGTTATCCGCACCAACAAACAGACCCCTCGAGTGAGGGGTCATGTTTTTATCATTCCTGATGAGTTATATTAAGAATAATGTGCTATAGACTTTATTTCCTGACTGAGTTCAAACACAAACTGAATAAGACGCTTGAGGACGAAGGGCTGATGCCGGTATCCTTTCAAAGGGAAATCACTGAGGACCTTGACGTGCATCCGTCTGAGAAGGCGCTGATAATAAGTGAAAGGAAGGGTATGATAGACACGACCGAGATGGTCTGGGGCTTTTCTAGTCCTTTCGGTAAGAATCTTATCGCGAATGCCAGATCGGAGACCGTTAGAGATAAGGCCATGTTCGCAGACAGCATCGCAAGCAGGCGCTGCGTCATACCTGCCAGTGGATTTTACGAGTGGGATGTGAACAAGGCCAGGTATAGATTCTTCATGCCGGACGAAGGATTAGTACTGTTGGCAGGTATATATCGCCCGGAGCAGGGGACGGATCGCTTCACAGTACTTACGACATCGGCCAACGCATCGATGGCTCCGATCCATGACAGGATGCCTGTGATGATCTCCAAAGGCGAGATCAGATCGTGGATAGACGATGAAAATAAGACGGACGAAATACTCAGACGAAGACAGTTCGAACTCGATAAAGAGCAGGATGCAGGCCAGATCAGTATGTTCATATGAATCAAATAACGACGCCGCGGGCAAATGCCCGCGGCTTTCATGTAAGATCGGGGAGGCTTACATAATATTGTTATTTGCTTGATTTCTTTCTTGCTGAGGCTATAGCGACGGCGACGATCACGGACAGGATCGCCGGCAGTACCCACTCGAAGCCGAGGCTTGCGAGAGGCAGGTGATCCGCACCGAGAGAGACTCCGATAAGTGAGCCTATTGTGCTCAGGGCGGACACGATCACGGTCACAAGAGCGGGCAGTTTATAGATTATATTATCGTCTATATACGATGCGAAAAGTCTGGTAGCCGTCAGTACGATCAGTACCGGATACATGATCTCCAGTATCGGAGCAGCTATTGAAATGATGGTCGCTATACCGAAATTCGATATGATCCAGGAGAAGACCGTGAAGATCACTACGAAGACTTCGTATTTGATCTTGTTATCCAGAAGCTCCGAGAAATACGATGACACGGAAGTCAGAAGGCCGATCGCAGTGGTAAGACAAGCGCTGGCTACTATGATCGACAGGATGATAAGGCCTGTCTTGCCCAGAATATCCCAGGTGATCTTAGTAAGGAGTTCTGTCTGCGTTAGTCCCGGTGGGTAGACACCTGCGGCCGTATCGCCGAGTTTGGCAAGTCCTCCGTAGACCATGAAAAGCAGAAGCGCAGAGACGATGCCCGCGAGTGTGATGATCTTGAACTGAGAGATCGAGTCGCGGTAGCCTTTGTTAGTGATCTCGAAGACAATGGCCATCGAAAGCACTGCTGCGCCCATCATGTCCATCGTCTGATATCCTGAGACTACTCCGTCCTTGATGACCTGTGTCAGATCCGAAGCTACTGATTCGTTACCGATCGGATGTATGATGCCCTTGGCGATCAGCACGAGGAGAGCTATGAACATGAGAGGCGAGAGGAATCTGCCTATGACGTCTACGACCTTCGCTCGCCTGATGCTAAGCACCAGACAGATCAGAAAGAATATGCCGGTCACGAGGAAACTGCTGCAGCAGCCCATAAGTGGCCGGACGCCGATCTCATAGGTGATGGCTCCGGTCCTCGGGATAGCTATAAAAGGCCCTATGCAGAGACATGCAAGGGCCAGATAGAGTTTAGATAATTTATTTCCGAGGACTTCAGTGATACCGCTGATGCCATGACCGACTTTGGCTATTACAAAAAGCGCTACAAGGCTTAATACAGCATCAGCAGTGATAAAGCAAAGAAAACCGATAAACCAGTTATCGCCGCTGGTATAACCAAGGTACGGCGGGAAAATCAGGTTGCCTGCTCCGAAGAACATGGCGAAGAGGGCAAATCCCAACGTCAAAGCGTCTGAGAGTTTGATCTTTTGCATAAAAATTCACCTCCAATACCCCTCAAAAACTATTATACAACAACAAATTTCAAATTACAATTTTACAGAATATTCAAAATATGGCGTGCGTTTGGGCAACAAAAAGCCCCTCGAAAACGAGGGGCTTGTTTGTTGGTGCGGACAACAGGACTCGAACCTGCAAGGTCTCCCACACGGTCCTTAGCCGTGCGCGTCTGCCAATTCCGCCATGTCCGCTTGGGGGCAGCAATTTTTTGACTGCCATATTATATTACTACTTTTTTATTGAAAGGTCAAGGGGGTTTTTAAGTAAAGAGTGACTTTTTTAGGGGCAAATTCTCGAGAGGCATATCTTGCTAGCCTGGGGCTTTTATGGTATCATTTTCACATGATGAAAATACTTCGTGGTTTAGTATTTAGATATGCAGCGCCCGGAGATGAAGGGCGTTTTTTATGAAGTGAGGTGGATGCCGTGGAAAACATAGGCGACGTGTTTTATGAATACGGAGGGGGGCTTTATGCCAATCTGACTAACCGCTGCCCTGACAGATGCGAGTTTTGCATCAGATATATGGTCGGCGCGCTTGGCGGCGCGGATTCGCTCTGGCTCAAAAGGGAGCCGACTATGGATGAGATCAAAGAACTCCTGGACGAGTGGGATCTCAACGATTTTTATGAGTTGGTCTTCTGCGGTTACGGAGAGCCGACGGAGCGCCTGGAGGAACTACTGGAGACTGCCCGCTATGCCAAGGCTAAGTGCCCTGGGATCAAGGTGCGAATCAATACTAACGGCCTTGGCGATCTGATAAACGGCAGGGACACTACGGAGGACTTGAGAGGCATCATAGATGCAGTTTCGGTAAGCCTAAATGCCAAGGGACCGGAAGAGTATCTCAGGCTTTGCCACCCAAGATTCGGTCTGGAAGCCTTCGATGCGATGATAGATTATACGAAGCGCGTCAAAGAGGTCGTGCCGGACGTGACGATGTCCATCGTGGGCGGTACCATACCAAGGGATGATGTAGAGCCCTGCAGGAAGATAGCTGAGGAACTGGGCGTGAAGTTCAGAGTAAGGTAGGGAAACGATGATAGACAGCAGATTTTTCGATGAGATACATGACAGAAGGATGCCCGGCGACATCAAGTACGAGCCGGTGGAAGGCGTAGAAGATCTTATCCCGATGTGGATCGCGGACATGGATTTCAAGTGCGCGCCGGCGATCGAGGAGGCGCTCAAGACAGGTGCGTCCAGAGGCATCTTCGGCTACATGGAGCCGGACAGCGAGTATGACCAGGCGGTCATCGACTGGTACGGCAGCCGCTTCGGATGGAAGATCGAAGCAGAAGATATAATCAAAATGCCAAGCGTCATGTTCGGCGTGGCATGTGCTGTCAGAGCTCTCACAGAGCCCGGTGACGCGGTCCTGATATTCCAGCCGGTCTACTATCCTTTCAAGGAAGTGATCGAATCCAACGGCAGGAGGACTGTAGTCTCCGAACTCAAGCTCGAGAACGGCAGATACGAGATAGATTACCTCGACTTCGAGAGGAAGATCTCCGAGAACGGCGTCAAGCTCTTAGTGCTTTGCTCACCGCACAACCCTGTAGGAAGGGTCTGGACAGAAAGAGAGTTGATGAAGCTTCTGGATCTTTGCCTCGGTTACGGGGTTTGCGTGATCTCGGACGAGATCCACTCAGACTTCGTATACCCCGGATCGAAGCACACGCCGTTCGCAACTCTCTCGAAAGACGCAGCGACGCACTGTATAACTTGCACCTCGCCCACCAAGACCTTCAATATAGCTGGGCTCCAGGTGTCGAATATAATAGTAAGCGATCCGATCGTACGCCGTAAGGTGTTCGATGCTATGGCTGCCACAGGTTACTTCGAGGTGAACAACCTCTCGATCTACGCGCTCAAAGCGGCATACAGAGAGGGCGGCGAGTGGCTTGCGGAGCTGCTCAAATACCTTAAGGGTAACATCGATCTTATCAGGACGATAGGCGAGAGGACCGGAGGCAAGATCAAGCTGATCGAACCGGAAGGCACCTATCTTCTGTGGCTCGACTGCAGAGAAATGGGCCTGGACGACGAAGCTCTCTATGACTGGTTCATCCACAAGACCGGCATCAGACTTCACAAAGGTTCGACCTTCGGAAGGAGCGGATCGGGCTTCATGCGTATGAACGTCGCCTGTCCGAGAAGTGTGATCGAGGAAGTTTTAAGAAGGATAGAGGCACAGTTCAAGGCTTGAGCCATCGTGGGCCAGCCGCAAAGAACTCAGTCTCAGATAACCATAAATAAACAATAATGATCAAAACTCTTTTAAGTTATTTCAAACCGCATATGAAGATCTTCATGGCGGACATGTTTTGCGCTTTCATGGTGGCGGGCATAGATCTGGCCTTCCCGCTGGTTTCCAGGAGAGCCATGTACGACATGCTGCCAGACAAGAAGTACCAAGCGTTCTTCACCGTCATGGCGATAGTCGCCGTCGCATACCTTCTCAGGGCTATCGCGCAGTACATCATGACTTACTGGGGCCATACCTTCGGCGTCAGGGTCGAGGCGGATATCAGGCGCGATCTGTTCTATCACTTCCAGGAACTGGATTTCGACTTTTATGACAGGAACCGTACGGGAAATCTCATGAACAGGCTCACGGGTGATCTTTTCGAGATCACAGAGCTCGCGCATCATGGCCCTGAGGACGTGCTTATATCGACGCTCACGATCGTCGGATCGCTGATCTTCATGTTTTGGATGGAGTGGAGGCTTGCTCTGGTAATTGCCATCCTGCTTCCTATATTCATCTTGATCGTGATCAGAAACAGAAAGAACATGTCGCAGTCGTCGGCGAACGTCAAGAAACGCATGGCGGACATCAACGCGGAGATAGAGTCCAGGCTCTCAGGCGTCAGAACTTCCAAGGCCTTCGCCAATGAAGACGTGGACAGGGAACACTTCGACGATTCCAACGAACTCTTCAAGGGCGCAAAGAACGAGTTCTACAGGGCGATGGGCATCTTCTTTGCTTCGCAGGAATTCTTTATGTGTATCATGCCGGTGGCGGTCATCGCATTCGGCGGTTATCTCATAATGGAAGGGAAGATGAACTATATCGACCTGATAACGTTCACGCTCTTCGTAAGCACCTTCGTGACGCCGATCAGGAAGCTCTCGAATTTCGCTGAGATCTTTACCAGCGGCACGGCAGGCCTTAAGAGATTCATGGAGATCATGGCCATCGAGCCTGTGGTGGT
>JAFYJM010000040.1 GCA_017538125.1 Bacillota bacterium | reverse complement strand
TCATCCTTCCCGGAAGAATGTTCAAGGAAGCATTTGAGGATGCACATCTCCACCCGAAGAACCTGTCAAGATGCTTAGAGGACTCCGGTACTCTGACATCCAACTTCTTCCCTTGGAACACCTGCGGTGCTACCATGAGAACCTTCTTACAGGTAGACTCCAGCTACATTCCTTATGCAGTACTTAACTGGGTGAACCCGCTCGTATCCATCTTCTATGGATTCACAGGCATCACCATGGAAAAGATGACTGACGAAATGTATGAGAGAATTCTCGAAGAGAGAGAGAGAGATAAGGAAGAAGCTCTTAAGGCTATGGAAGCATAATCTTAACAGCTTAAAGAATTATGACCCATATGAGACCCGCTCGAACGAGCGGGTCTTTTCCTTTGCCCTTCTATTGCAAAACATCTTTTGAGATAGTAAAATAGATGACATGAAGAAACTGGAATTACTGGCCCCGGCAGGCAGGCCCGAACAATTCAAAGCAGCAGTAAATGCAGGCGCTGACGCAGTCTATCTCGGCGGCAGTCTTTTTAATGCCAGGATAGGCGCAGGAAACTTCACCCTGGACGAGATCCGGGATGCTGTCGACTACGGACATCTCAGAAACGTTAAGACTTACGTTACGCTAAATACCTTGATGGACGAAAAGGACATTCCCAAGGCTGTAAATTTCGCGTCTGAGCTATATATGGCCGGCGTGGATGCTCTGATAATCCAGGACTGGGGTCTGGGCTATGCCTTAAAATCTGCCCTGCCCGGGATGGACCTTCACCTGTCCACTCAGGCCACTGTAACAAGTCCACGCGGAGTCAGAGCCGCTCAGAAACTGGGCTACAAGCGTATCGTGCTTGCCAGAGAACTGAGCCTAGACGAGATCCGCGCATGTGCTGAAGCAGGCGAAGTGGAAGTTTTCGTTCACGGCGCACTTTGTATGTGTTACTCCGGCCAGTGCCAGCTTTCGAGATTTATAGGAGGGCGATCAGGCAACAAAGGACTTTGCGCTCAGCCCTGCAGGCTTCCCTATGTTTACAGAGATAAAAACGGCAGGAAGCTTCCGACGGACAGGCCTCTCTCTCCCAGAGACCTCTGTCTTATCGATCATCTGGGAGAATTGATAGACGCCGGCGTTTCATCCTTCAAGATTGAGGGACGCATGAAATCTCCGGAATACGTCGCAACAGTCGTAAGCATATATCGCAAATACATAGATGAGTACTTGTCTGCAGGCTTGTATGAAGTAACGGATGAAGACCGCACTGCCCTGCTGCAGGCTTTCAACCGCGACGGTTTCACTGACGGATATCTAAGCGCTGATCCAGACAGAGAACTAATGACCACGGGCATGTCCAAGAACACCGGAGTCCTAGTAGGCACGGTATCAAAAATATTAAAGAACGGCCTTATCGAAATCGATCCTGTGAAAGACATAAGCATGCACGATGTGCTGGAGATCCGCGGGCTTTCTGATACATCCTTCAAAGTGACCTTCCTTGAGACCTTGTCCGGAGGCAGGCTGAAGCTTGGTGATGTCAAGGACGTCGTTTATGCGGGTGATGAGATCTATCGTCTCATTTCCAAAGACCTGACGGACAAAGCATATAAGATCATAACGAATGAGAAGACCGCGCCTGTAGACATGTATCTTCTGGCGAAGGCCGGACTTCCTATAAAACTAAGTGTCAGAGACCTTTTCACCGGGGCAAGCGTCACGGTAAGCGATCCGGATCTCACTGTGCAGCCTGCAGTTAAAGCAGCTACTGACAAAGCCGCTATCTTAAGGCAGCTCAGAAAGACAGGCGGCACAGCCTTCAGTCTCAACAAAGCGGATATCATTTTGGACAGCGATGTTTTCTTACCTGTATCCTGGCTCAACGCTCTAAGAAGGCAGGCTCTCGAAGAACTAAAAGAAGAAAAGCTTTCACGCTTCAGGCATGCGTGCCCGGAAGAATCGCATATGATCTCAGGCATTTCTCAGATGCTGATGCTATCAGACGATATAGAAACTATCGTATACGATAAGATCTTCGACCTCGGTGATGAAGCCGTGATCCTGCCGCAGGTCTTAAAAGGTCCGTACAACGAATGGCTTGAAGACAATTATCAGGAACTGTCAGGGAAAGCTGCCGCCACAGGCGCCCCTATCGTGGTCAGCGATATTGGATGGATAGAACCTCTCGCGGAAGCTGGAGCGAAGGTAATAGGCGGTCCGGGTCTGAACATCACCGATCCTTTATCTGTGAAAGCACTGATGGAACTAGGCATGAGCGACGAATACGTATCCTCTCCTGAACTCCTCACAAAAGATATGATGGACGGAGTGCCGCTGATGATAACTGAGCATCGCATGACCCCAGGCACCCTGACAGACCGCAAAGGCGCAGAATACTCCGTAGAATTTGATGAGACGACACACAAATCATATATCTTTGCAAAATAAAAAAGAGCCCCTCTGATAGAGTGGCCTAATAGTCAAAAAGCCCGGAAACACAGGTTTCCGGGCTTTATTCATGTCTCAGTTTATTTCCTTCAGGATCCTCAGAAGATCGCTCAGAACGCCGTAAGCCGTATGATCTATCTCAGGTTCGAATGCATGCTCTACCATGGTCATTTCGCCTGTGAGATCGGTGTTTATGGTCACGTAGGACATTGTAGCATCCATGATGGCCGCGAGGTCGTTACGGTCCACGAGCGTAGGCTCTACAGTGCCAACGGGCTTACCATCGACCATCCTTCCGTGACAGAGGAGTTTGATCTTCTTGCCTTGCTTCTCGGCCTCATCCAGGTCTTCCTTGGTGATGTCTCCGATGCCTGTCCTTTTTATATCCAAAGGTGTGATCTCAACGTCCATAAGGACGTTCATCAGAGCTGTAAGTTTGGCAGACGCGTCCCAGCCGTCAAGATCCATCGAGGGATCAGCCTCTACGAAGCCCTGCCTCCTTCCCTCTTCGACTGCATAATCGAAGGATACGCCTTTCTCCATCTCTGTAAGGATGAAGTTTGTCGTGGCGTTCAATATACCTTTGATCTCCGTGATCTTACAGCCCATCAGAGTCTCTTTGACCAGGTTATACACCGGGGCACCATCCATGACCGTCGCCTCATGGCAGAACTGCACGCCCATTTCTCTAGCGAGATCTCTAAGTTCTCTGTAGTGCCATGCCACCGGGCCTTTGTTCGCCGTTATGACGTGCTTCCCGAGTCCCATGGCGCGCCTGATGTGATCAGTGGCGGGTTGCCCGGTCATGATATTGATCGGAGTGAGCTCGACCATGATATCGTATTCTCCGCTGTCTATTACACCGAATGCATCCAGGCTCTTGTCGAACATCTCGTCTTTAAGATTCGTCGTGTCGATGCCCTCGGGATCGATGACACCTCCGCGTCTCGCAGTCGAGATCGCTGTGATCACCGGCTCTTTACCGAAGCGTTCGGTCACATATTCTTTTCTCCTTAGAAGCATCCTTGCGAAGGCCTGCCCTACGTTGCCGTAGCCTATCAAAGCTATCTTTATCTTTTCCATGGCTGATCTCCTTTTCTGCCGTCCGTTCGATCCTGCCTGATCCACACATGATATGCAAAAGCCGCCCGGCCAGCCGGGCGGCGATTCGTCGCTGATGAGCGATTTAAGCGAAGGTGATCACTGTACCGGTCTCTCCGTTAAGTGCGTCGATCGCCTTGTCGAGAGAGGTGATGATGGCCTTCTTGTTAGGATATGCCCTTACGAACTTCATTGCTGCCTGTACCTTAGGAAGCATGGAGCCGGGTGCAAACTGTCCCTCATCGCAGTACTGAGCTGCTTCTTTGAGGCTCATATGCGCCAGATCCTGCTGATCAGGCTTGTTGAAATTGATGGCTACCTTCTCCACCTCTGTGAGGATCATGAGAACGTCAGCGTCTACCTGCTCAGCCAGAAGTTCTGCAGCGAAGTCCTTATCGATTACCGCTGCGACTCCTTCAAGAGATCCGTCCCAGTTCTCGATGACGGGGATGCCTCCGCCTCCGCAGGTGATGACGATGGTGGATTC
>JAFYJM010000039.1 GCA_017538125.1 Bacillota bacterium | reverse complement strand
GATAAGATGACCATAAGCGCGCTGGAAGCCACGCTCAGAGAATACCTCGACATGGATAAGGCCATGACTACCATTCCGGTTCTCAGGATGATAACGAGGGATGCGGAGGATCTGAGAGCCGAGGCAGCAGCGCTCAAGCAGTTGACTGATGAGATCACAGATCCTGCGACCGGGGGACCGGCTTACAGGACAGCAGTCGCAGAGGACTGCGGCATGATCGGCGGGGGTTCAGCGCCCATGGTGAAGCTCAGGAGTTTCGTGCTTACTCTTGCGAGTGATAAACATTCTCCGGACGCTCTGGAGAGCCTGCTGAGATCAGGCAGGACGCCGGTCGTGACGCGCATCAAAGACGATAAAGTGACGATAGACGTTAGGACCCTCGCAAAGGGCGACAGCGACATAATAATCAAAAAACTCAGAGAAATAGCGGAGAACGGGGAAAGCCTCTCATGAAAAATATAATAGTCGGCACTGCCGGTCACGTGGACCACGGCAAGACTTGTCTCATCAAAGCTCTGACGGGCACTGACTGCGACAGGCTCAAGGAAGAGAAGAAGCGCGGTATCACGATCGAAAACGGTTTTGCTGACATGATTTCCGGGGACTACAACATCTCGATAATTGACGTTCCCGGCCACGAAAAGTTCATAAAAAACATGCTCATGGGAATCGGAGGCATCGACATGGTACTTCTGGTGATCGCCCTGGATGAAGGCGTGATGCCGCAGACCGTGGAACATTTCCGCATCCTTGACATGCTGGACATAAGGCGCGGGATCATCGTATACACTAAGCGGGATATGGTCGATGATGAGGACTGGATCGCCCTCGTCAAAGAAGACGCGCACGAACTTGTGAGTGGCACTTTCATGGAAGGCGCTCCGGAGATCGAAGTCTCGGCTTACGACGGATACAACATCGAGGAACTGAAGAGTCTGATAGTTTCTGCCATAGACGACAGCATCCTGAAGAATGACAGCGATATACTTTTCAGGCTGCCGGTGGACAGAGTGTTCACGATCGGAGGTTTCGGCACCGTGGTGACGGGCACTCTTATGGAAGGACGTATCGCAGCCGGAGACGACGTGATGGTATATCCGGAAGGCCGCGTCTGTAAAGTACGAAACGTCCAGGTCCACAACGAGAACGTGACAGAAGCCTTCGCAGGACAGCGCACTGCGCTCAACCTTCAGGGGATCAAAAAAGAAGACCTGGAGAGAGGCAGAGTCCTGGCCAAGCCGGGAAGCATGGAGCCTACGAGGCTCCTGGACGTCAGGATGGAGCTTTTCAGAGACTCCGACAGGACGGTGCTTAATGGCTCGCGTGTACACTTCTATTCCGGCGCATCCGAAGCCGTGGCCAAGGTCGTCCTTCTGGACAGAGAAGCACTGGAGAAAGGAGACAGCTGCTACTGCCAGCTGAAGCTTGAAGAGGCCGTGGCGGTCAGGAAGAATGACAGATTCATCATAAGATTCTTTTCACCGTTGATAACGATAGGCGGAGGACGTGTCCTGGAGACCACGCCGATCAAACATAAAAGGGGCGATGAGGCAGCGATCCGAGACCTGGAGATAAAGGATAAAGGCACGGACAGGGAAGTCCTGGAGCAGGTCATCAAAGAGAAGAGCAGGAGCCTGCCGGACGTTACGAACCTGGCGCTGAAGCTCAACATACCGCCGCAAAGGATAGAGGAAGTACTGAAGGAACTAGCGGAAGAGAAGAAAGTCCGTCGCGTGAAGAAGGATTCGTACATACACGAAGATCTTTTGAAACTGGCGGAGGAGCAGGCTGCGGCGATCCTGGAAACATATCACACAGAGAACCGTATGTCCCGCGGGCTGATCAAGGCGGAATTCGTCTCAAGACTGAGCCGCGGCATCAGAGTCAACGACAGGGCAGCACTGGATTCGCTTCTCGAATTAATGATGGAAGAGAAGGTCATAAAGGATACCGGAAACTGTATCTCACTCTACGGCTTCGCAGTCGAAGAATCTCCCGAGATGAAGCGTGTGAGAGAACGGATATCGACGACGTACAGAGAGGCGGGCTACGAGATGCCCACGGTCGACATGATCCTCGCATCCGAGAAGGACAAAAAGAACGCCGGCCACATCATAGATAAACTCTGCGAAGAGGGCGAACTTGAGAGGCTGGATTACCAGTACTGCATAGATAAAGGATACTACGACAGAGCCCTTGAAGGGCTCAGAGAGCATATAGAGGCGAACGGCCGGATCACTCTGGCGGAGTTCAGAGACATGCTGGGCACGTCCAGGAAGTACGCCATGGCGATCCTCGATCACCTGGACAGCACAGGCGTGACGAAGAAGGTCGACGATTACAGGGTGCTCGCCTAAGATGATCATGAAGGAGGTCCGTCAATGGAATTCAAACAACTGGAAGCCTTCGTAAACGTGATAAGATACAAGAGCTTTTCAAAGGCAGCGGAAGCCACGTACCTGACGCAGCCGACCATAAGCACGCATATCAGTTCTCTCGAAAAGGAACTCGGCGTGAAACTCATCGACCGCAAGGGTAAGGAGAGCCGTCCTACCAAGCAGGGCAGGGCTTTTTACAACTATGCCGTCAACATCATAAACACCAGAGAGCGCGCCATGAACGCCATGAAAGAGTTCGGATCCGACATCTCAGGAAGTCTGGATATCAGGACTTCCAGCATACCGGGGCAGGTCATAGTACCGGAACTCATAGCCGGCTTCCATGAGAGATATCCGAACGTATCCTTCAACGTGGAGCAGTCAGACTCGGACAAGGTCTGGAGCGATATCCGCGAGAACCTGGGCGAGATAGGTTTCACAGGATACTTTGAGGATAACAGCCTGAAGTATGAACTCCTCTTCAAGGATACGCTGGTTTTGGCAGCGCCTAAGAACGAGAGATTTCTTAAGCTCAGAGAGCGGTCTGACAAGATCAGCATAGCGGACATCATGTCAGAGAAGTTCATCTGGAGGGAAGAGGGCTCGGCTACAAGGAAGACTTTCGAGCGCTGGATCATGAGCCACGGGAGCAGACCGCTGGAGACGGTCGCTGTGGTGAATAGCCTGGAGGGCGTGAAGGCCTGCGTCAGGAAGGGTCTGGGCGTGTCCGTACTCTCCCTTGCCGCTGTCCGCAAAGAAGCCGAAGCGGACGACGACATGCTGATCTTCGAATTCGAGGACGTGGATCTCGAGAGAGAGTTCTACATGGTATATAACAAGAGCACCACTCTGTCTCCGGTAGCTTCCAGATTCAAGGAATACGTTGAGGAAGTGTACAGAGGATAAAACCGAAGATCCATGCCTGCGAGAGTGCATTAAAACCGCAAAAACCTTAAAGCTGCCGGTAAATTTGTGCCGGCAGCTATATTTTTTTCATAATATTCGTAAAAATGAATAAAAACCCCTTGAATTTCAGCGCTTCACCGCGTAAAATAGTAATCGGAATAGTAGTTATTTTTAAGCTATTATGTTTAGTTATTATTATGTGTCATTGTTGACGCAAGAAAGGAGTTTTTTATGGACGCTGAAACTGTAGGAATCATATCGTTGCTTCCGGTCATAGTAGCGCTCGCCCTTTCATTCTGGACAAGAGATGCTCTGCTTTCCCTCCTGGTAGGCTGCCTTATCGGTGTAGTCATTCAGGGACAGAACATCATCAGAGGACTTTCCCTCCTGCTCCAGGACGCTCTGGGCAATGCCGACTTCATCTGGGTACTGGCCATTGAGGTATTCATCGGTATCCTTGTTGCATTCTTCATGAAGTCCGGCGCCATCAATGCATTCGTTGAATGGATCAACGGCAAGAAATTATCCAAGAGAGGCACAGAGATCATGGCATTCCTGCTTGGAATTTTCATCTTCTTCTCTGACTACTTCTCACCTCTGTATGTTGGTAACGTAATGAGACCGCTTACAGATAACGCAAAGACTTCCCGTGAGTATCTGGCATTCGTCTGCGACTGTACTTCTGCTCCTATCTGCTGCCTTATCCCCTTCACTTCCTGGGGCGTATATGTAGCAGGTCTGGTAGTAGGCCTCGGCTGCATCGCTGATGCTACCATGGGACAGGCTGCTGTAGTTGGCGCATTCAAGTTCAACTTCTATTGCTGGGCTATCCTGATCCTTAACGGATTGCTGGCTTTAGGCGTCGTTCCTCACTATGGACCGATGAAGGCAGCTCAGAAGAGAGCTCTGGAGACCGGCCAGGTCTATGCAGAAGGATCCACTCCTCTGCTTTCCGGAGAGCTCGACGAGATCAAACCCAATGAGGGAATCAAGTCCAACCTGTTTGTTGACTTCGTAATGCCCGCTCTCATCATCATCGGCATCACCGTAGGAACCTATGTTATCATCGGTTCCGCAAGGACTCTGGAGGCCTTCATCACAGCTGTATTCTATCAGTTCATAGTGATGTGGATCACAAAGAAGGCTTCAGTAAAAGAAATGATGGAAACCGCTGTACTGGGTATCAAAGCTGTAATGGCAGCTATCCTGATCCTGGCTATGGCATACTGCATCAACTCCATCACTAAGGGCCTTGGTGCTCCTGCTTACCTCATCGGAATTACCGAGTCCTGGATGACACCGTTCTGGCTTCTGACCATCACCTTCGTACTTTGCGCACTGATCTCCTTCCTGACAGGTTCTTCCTGGGGAACATATGCTATCATGCTTCCTATCTGCTTACCGCTGGCATTCAATATCACCGGTGGAGAGATGGGCGCTGTAGTATATGGAGCTATCGCTGCTGTAATGGGCGGAGGCTGCTTCGGAGACCACTGCTCACCTATTTCAGATACGACCATCCTGTCGTCTCTGGCTTCAGGCTGCGACCACATCGACCACGTTAAGACCCAGATGCCTTACGCGATCACCGCAGCTGTCATCGGCGTTATCGGATACATGATCCTTGGCGCAACTCTTTAATCAAATCAGACAGTTATAACTAAACACCAAAATGCATGCGGAATGGGATCCTGTCCCATTCCGCAGTATTTAAGACCATTACAGTTAAATTATCAATAACAGAGGATCGATATTATGAAAATCGGCATAGTTAAAGAAATAAAAGAATCCGAATACAGAGTCGGAGCAGTCCCCACAGCTGTCACAGAGTTCGTGAGAAGGGGACATGAGGTCTTCGTAGAAACCAAGGCAGGCATTGGCTCAGGATTCAGTGACGAAGACTACAAGGCTGCCGGAGCCACGATCTGCGAGACCGCAGAAGAAGTCTGGACCGGCGTGGACATGATATATAAAGTAAAAGAGATCTTCCCGGAAGAATTCAAATACTTAAGAGACGATCTCATCATCTTCACCTATATCCACTCAAACGCTCATCCCGAGCAGACACAGGCTCTGATGAAATCAGGCTGCACCTCCATCGCCTATGAAGATATATCAGACGACAGAGGACAGTGGCCGCTTCTGAGCCCGATGTCTGAACTTGCGGGCAAAGGCGGTTTCCTGGCGGCGTTACACTTCGCACAGACCATCAACGGCGGACCGGGCAAGCTCCTTGCCAACGTCTGCGGAGCGCCTGCGCCGATAGTGACGATCATAGGCTGCGGACATTCCGGACTGGGCGCCTGCGAGCTGGCGTCTGCCTTCGGATGTCAGGTATACGTGCTCGACATCAACTATGATGCAATGCTTGCTGCCAAAGAGCACATGCCTAACAACGTGAGCTTCCTTTTCTCCAACAGGGACAATCTTATGGACTGCCTCAAGAAAACTGACGTACTCATCAACTGCATCCTTTGGCCCAAGACCAGAAAGGATCATCTGGTGAACCGTGAGGACCTGAAGCTCATGAAGCCCGGCGCCATGATCATCGACGTGGCCTGCGACGATGAAGGAGCCATCGAGACCTGCAGATCCACCTGCCACAAAGATCCTATCTACTATGAAGAGGGCATCATGCATTATTGCGTGGACAATATCCCGTCGGCCTTCGCCCAGACTTCATCCGTCACACTCTGCAACGCGACGCTTCCTTTCGCACTTGCTATGGCAAACAAGGGAGTCAAGCAGGCTCTGAAGGATGACAAGCACTTGAGGAGAGGCCTTACCACCTACGACGGCAAGCTGTGTCTTCTGGAAACTGCCGAAAAGCAGAACATTCCTTTCACAGATCCCAACGAGCTGGTAAAAACATTCTGATCAATACATGATTTGACCCAAGGGGACAGTCTGCGGCTTGCCGTTTGGCTGTCCCTTTTGTATAATATCAGAAGAGGGAGAAATATCATGGCAAAACAATTCACTAAAGAGAAATTTGAAATAATAGCAACTCACGAAACTAACGAAGACGGCGAATCCAGACAGGAGCTTCTGAAAAAAGCTCTTTATCAGGGCGACGATGAGCTGACCTTCAACCGGGGACCGGTGAGGGAGGACAATCACCAGCTGATCGAGACCATGGTGAAGGGCAAGAAGGTAGGCGAACTCAGGGACGAGGATTACAGGAGGTACAACGCTATGATCCGCGTCGCCAGGGACGCGCGTATACAGATCTACGAAGAGGAACTGGAAGATGGCAGCCATAATTTCACAGCTGAGGCGATCATCATAGTTCCATACGTGGTCTCCAAAGAATCCAGATCAGAGCTTCAGGGCAGGAAGCGCATGGCCATAGGCACGATGAGCATAGTATTTTTGCTGACGGCTATATGGCTGTTCTTTAAAGGCGATTTCAAGTTCGGCATACTCGGCCTGGTCATAGCTGCGGTCATGGCCTGGTGGGGCTTCATCAGAAAGCCCGAAAAAGATGATGTCGTGTTAAAATACATAGAAACGGGCAAGAAGGGTAGAACATGGTAATGAATCCTAACAAAACCCACTATGCATCGATATTTAACGATGTGTTGGCGCCGGTAACTCAGGGTCCTTCCAGTTCCAATACT
>JAFYJM010000038.1 GCA_017538125.1 Bacillota bacterium | reverse complement strand
GATAGTAGCATCATCAACTATGATTGGTCCCATGGTATGGTTCTCCGGCGTGAGGTAGATCTTACCGTTCTTACGGTAATAGGTCTTGACTGTGGCGCCGGTCTCGATACCGTCGATCAGGGCGACTACGATCTCGCCGTTACGAGCCTCTGAAGTCTCCTGCACGAGGATGAGGTCGCCGTCCATGATGCCTGCTTCGATCATCGATTCTCCTCTTACCCTCAGCATGAAATTGTTGCCGCCGTTAACGAAGCGGTCGGGAAGAGGGAAGGTGTCCTCGATGTTCTGCTCGGCGAAGATGGGCTCTCCGGCGGCTACTCTGCCGACTACCGGCACTTCGACGATGTTGAAGTGGAGCGTCTCGCCTGGAGCGGATCCTGCGGCATCTACGTGGCCTGATCTGGTCTTTGGATCCACTACCATCAGAGCGCGCGGCTTGGATGGGTCTTTTTTAAGATAGCCTTCGTTCACCAGGATCTCTATGTCCTTGTGGACGGTGGACGTGGATTTGATCCCGATGGCGGCGCAGATCTCCCTGACAGTGGGAGGATATCCTTTAGTGGAGATCTCATTCTTCATGAACTCCAGGATCTTCTGTTGTCTGGGCTTAAGCATTATATATACCTCTCATATAGTGTTATTTATCTAATATCGTAAAAATCATTCAAAACAGTGAACGGATATTCTTGTTCGCTTAAATCATAACACATAACGAACAAAAAGTAAACAGATGTTCACGATATTTTTTGAACTAAAAAACCTTAAAAATCCCTTGACAGGCATGGCTTCGGATGATATATTATTCAGGTAACGAAGAAGAAGTATCCGCTTCTCACCTGACGAGTCAAGCCACCCGATCAGGTTGATAGAGATCATGACACAGGATAAGTGTGTTTTTGCGGATGTTTCTTTACATCCGCTTTTATTTTGTCGGAAGACATTTCAGGAGGTGAAATTACCATTAGCAAGGAAGCATTGATCAACGAAGAAATTCGTGACGCAGAAGTAAGAGTTATCGATGAGACAGGCGCGATGCTGGGCATCCTTCCCATTGAGGAAGCTTTGAGGCTGGCCGATGAGAGGAACTTGGACCTGGTGAACGTCTCTCCCAACGCCAATCCCCCGGTCTGCAAGATCCTGGACTACGGCAAGTATCGCTATGAGATCCAGAAGAGGGAAAAGGACGCCAAGAAGAGACAGAAGGTCACAGAAGTCAAGGAAGTCAGACTTTCGACTTTCATTGAGGAACATGACATCCAGGTAAAAGCAAAGAACGCGTCAAAATTCCTTCAGGAAGGAAACCGCGTCAAGGTTTCGCTGCGCTTGAGAGGAAGAGAGCGCGACTACGCCAACCATGCTATAGAGGTTATGAACGACTTCGCGGAGTCACTTTCAGACATCTGCGTAGTGGACAAGAAGCCTAAATTCGAGGGAAGAGGGATAACCATGTTCCTCAGCCCGAAATCCGACAAATAAACTGCCTGATAAGCCGGGCCGCAGACGATAAGCGGCTCATGGCGGGCAGATTCTTCAATAAGTTACAGAATCGATTAATATAGAAAGGAACACACATCATGGCAAAGAACAAGATGAAATCCCACAGAGGGGCATGCAAGAGATTACATTTGACCGGATCAGGCAAAGTAAAGAGAAACAAGGCGTACAAGAGCCACATTCTTACCAAGAAGGCTGCAAAGCGTAAGAGAGGCTTGAGAAAAGCTACCACTTTAACATCAGCAGACTTAAAGAGAATGCTCAGATCAATGGCTAAATAAGAGGAGGTAAGAAGAATGGCAAGAGTAAAGAAGGGTTTGAATGCCCATAAGAGACATAAGAAAGTTTTAAAGCAGGCTAAAGGATTCTACGGCGCTAAGTCCAAGCAGTTCAAGGTTGCTAACCAGGCTGTCATGAGATCATTAAGATCAGCTTACATCGGAAGAAAGCTCAAGAAGAGACAGTATCGCCAGATGTGGATCGCCAGGATCAACGCTGCAGCCAGAATGAACGACATGAGCTATTCCAAGCTTATGAACGGACTCAAGAAGAGCGGCATCGAGATCAACCGCAAGATGCTCTCCGAAATGGCTATCTATGACGCAGCAGCTTTCACCAAGCTTTGCGATCAGGCCAAGGCAGCGCTGAAATAATTAACTAAGAAAAAGACAGACCCCGTTGGAGGAACGATCCCCCGACAGGGTCTTTTTCGTTTGTTATGATATTCAAATGAAGCTTCAATTCTTTTCCAGCGAGATCGTACCGGTACGCTGGATCTCAACGATGCCATAGGTCCTGACTAGCTCGATGAAGTTCTCGATGAAGTCGGGCGTGTTGTGAAGCTCGATTATTATGTGCTTTGGCGACACGTGCATGATCTTCGCGCCTGTGATAGTGCAGAGCTCGATGAGAGAGGCCCTGTTGTTCGGATTGTACGATACCTTCATCAGCATCATTTCCAGAGAGATCGTCTGAGCTTCCTCCAGACGGCGTACTTTGATGACGTCGATCTTTTTGTTAAGGTGCTTCTCGATCTGATCGATGGTCCTCTCGTCTCCTGTGGACACGATGGTCATGGATGAGATATCATGTCTCTCCGTCTCACCTACCGCAAGGCTGTCGATGTTGAAGCCGCGCCTTGCGAAAAGCCCGGATATCTGTGAAAGTACACCGGATTTGTTCTCTACAAGTACTGAAAATATTCCTTTCATATCCGTGCACCTCCTTATTTAGAATTATCTGTCCAATCCACATCGCAGACCATGAGGCAGGCTTCAGGGCAGGCGAGGAACTCGTCCAGAGTCTTGTCGAGCTCCGCCGTATGGCTTGCGTGGAAGTATGGCATATCATAGGCTTCCGCGATCTTGTCGCAGTGAGGATAGTCGAAAAGTTCTACTCCGGAGTAGTGTCCGTCATAGGACTTGTCCTGATACTCTCTCACGAGACCCAGATAGCGGTTTTTGATTATGAGGATCTTGAGTGGAACGTTATGATCCTTGATGGTGGCAAGCTCGTTCATGGTCATCTGGAAAGCGCCGTCTCCGATGACGCAGACCACCTGCTTGTCGGGAGCATACATCTTAGCGCCCATACCGCAGGGGATCGAGTATCCCATCGTGCCCATGCCTCCCGTGGTGAGGAAACGGCCTTTCTTCATGACGTAGTTATCAGCAGACCAAAGTTGATTCTGTCCGACGTCTGCGCAGTAGATGGCATCGTCGTCCATCTTCTCGCTGAGCATCTGCACCAGGGTGTTCGGGTTGACATACTTGTCGCTGAAAACTCTGGTATCGACCGTAGTGTGCTTGATCTCATTGAGCTCCTCGATCCATGACTCGGATTTAGGCTGTATGTCAGCCTTGATGAGTTCGTCGAAGATGTTCTTCACATCGCCTACTAGAGGAAGGGTAGGGCCGAGATTCTTGCCTATCTCAGCGGTGTCGATGTCTATGTGTATGATCTTGACCTGGCTCTCCAGTTTGTCAGGAGTAGGCACCGTCCTGTCCGCGATCCTCGCGCCGACAATGATCATTAGATCAGAAAGCGCGATCGCGCGGTTGGCGTAAGGTTTGCCGTTATTGCCGAGCATGCCGAAGTAGAGCGGATGAGCCTTGGGAAGCACGCCAATGCCCATCATCGTAGATACGCAGGGGACGTTGAACTTCTCGCAGAATTTTCTGATGTGTTCTTCGCCGTCGCCCAGGATGACGCCGCCGCCAGTGCAGATGATCGGCTTTTTCGAGCGTCTTATGGCCTGGATGACTTTGTTCAGCTGCTGCTTGTTGCCTTTGACGTTGGGCTTGTAGCCTCTGATCTCTACCTTGTCGGGATACTTGAACTCTCTCTTGAGCCTTGCCTGCTGGATATCCATGGGAACGTCGATCAGGACCGGGCCTTTGCGCCCTGTGGAAGCGATGTAGAAGGCTTCCTTGAAGATCCTCGGAATGTCGTTAACGTCTTTAACGAGATAGCGATACTTCGTAAAAGATTCCGCTGCGCCTGTCATATCAGCCTCCTGGAAAACATCCTTGCCCAGAAGGTCGCTGGATACCTGACCCGTGATCGCTATCACAGGGATGCTGTCGGCATAGGCCGTGGCAAGAGCTGTGATCAGATTGGTGGCGCCGGGACCGGAAGTCGTGACGCAGACCGCAGGCTTTCTGGACACTCTGGCATAGCCCGAGGCAGCGTTTCCTGCCGCCTGCTCCTGCCTTACCAGGATGTGTTCGATGTTCGAATTGTAAAGACCTTCGTAGAATGGCGCTATGGCGACGCCGGGATAACCGAAGACTCTGGTGATACCTTCGGCTTCCAGACACTTTATCATAGCTTCTGCACCAGTTATCATGATTTGCTCCTTCTTTACTGAAGATGATCTCAGGTAAAAGTGAATTTTGCGAATATTTAATATATTTTATCAAAAATAATAGCGCTATACAAGCCCCGAATTACTCGTGTTGATTTATGCGCCAAAAAGTGATATGATGTATTTGTGAAAAAAGGCGATCGCGCCGATAGTTGAGGCCATCATTTGAAGATCAGGCTGCAATCATCGGTGCGACACATAAAAGGGTATAATGGAAATATGAATGAAAGTTTTGCAAATCTTGATACGAATACTTTGATACTGCTCCTGATGGTGCTGGTAGCGGTGTGCCTTTTGAGCATATTGCTCCTCATAATGTCCAACCGCGGACTGAACAGGGAAGTGAACGCCATGGCCAGAGCTTATCTTGACATGGGCAAGACCTCGAGCAGCCTTATAGACAGCCGCCTACAGGAAAACGGATCCAGGGTGGACGCCAGACTTATGGACATGAACACCAGGATATCGTCCATGGCCGTTGAAAACGAGCAGAAACTGGAGAACATACGCCAGTCCATGGAGAACCGCATGGCAGACCTAAAATCCGAGAACAATCAGCAGCTTGAGAGGATGCGCGAGACTGTGGACGAGAAGCTCCAGAAGACACTGGAGGACAGGATCTCACAGTCGTTCATGTCGGTCAATGACAGGCTGGAGCAGGTTTACAAAGGTCTCGGAGAGATGCAGAGCCTGGCTCAGGGCGTGGGCGACCTGAAGAAGGTGCTTTCGAACGTCAAGACCAGGGGCATCTTAGGAGAGGTGCAGCTCGGCGCGATCCTGGAGCAGATACTCACGAAGGATCAGTATGAGACTGACGTGGCTACCGTGCCCGGATCTCGCGAGAGGGTGGAATTCGCAGTCAAGCTTCCCGGAGAGGGCGATCAGCCCGTGTATCTTCCAATAGACTCGAAGTTCCCCGGTGAGAGATATGCTCAGCTCAGGGACGCTTACGAGACGGGCAGCAAAGAACTCATAGACAAGACCTGGAAGACGCTGGAAACCACGATCAGGCAGGAGGCCAAGGATATACACGATAAATATGTTTTCCCGCCGTACACCACAGATTTTGCGATACTTTTCCTGCCTTTTGAAGGGCTGTATTCGGAGGTCGTGAATCACGGCATGCTGGAGGCCCTGCAGAGGGAGTATAAAGTGAACATCGCCGGCCCGACTACGATGGCGGCGCTTCTTAACAGCCTGCAGATGGGCTTCCGTACGCTTGCCATCCAGAAGCATTCCAGCGAAGTCTGGGAGATCCTCGGAGCGGTCAAGACCGAGTTCGGCAACTTCAGCAGCGTTCTGGATCAGACCAGATTAAGACTTAGACAGGCTGATGACGAACTGGATAAACTGGTAGGCACCAGAACAAGGGCCATACAGAAGAAACTCAAATCAGTTGAAGCGCTGGATCACGGGGATCCTGAGGAAGTGCTGGGGATCTCGGAGGCATTGTATTTTAACGAAGAGGATTGATAATGAAATTATTTGCGATAGGCGATACGCATCTGTCCTTCGCGCCTGGGGTCGAGAAGCCCATGGACGTATTCGGACCGGAGTGGATCGACCATTGGCATAAATTATATACTAACTGGACGGAGGAAGTGTCAGACGAGGACTATGTGATAGTCTGCGGAGATATCTCCTGGGGACTCGGCATAGACGAAGCTAAGTATGACCTCGATAAACTCAAGGAGCTTCCCGGGACTAAGATATTTTTCAAGGGCAATCACGATCTCTGGTGGACTTCACACCGGGTACTCGATCTGCTTTATGGAGAGGAGATCGAGGAGGATAAGGGCTCAGGTGCCGTCGTCAGTAAGATAATCAAAGATCCGGGCATGAACTTCATCCATAACGAAGCATATATGATCGGCGACCTCGCGATCTGCGGCACGAGGGGCTGGAACTGCCCCGGCACAGAGGGCTTCGACGAGCACGATCAGAAGATATATGAGAGAGAACTGGGAAGACTCAGAATGTCGCTCGAGGACGGCGTGAGAAAAGGCGCCAGGGAGATCATCGGCGTCCTGCATTTCCCTCCCACGAACGATAAGCAGCAGCCATCCGGTTTCACGGCTCTGATGTCTGAATACGGCGTGAAGACCTGCGTCTACGGCCACCTTCATGGCAAAGAGAAATTCAGGAGGGGCATCAAGGGCATACTGAACGGAGTTGAATATAAACTGGTGAGTCTGGACTATCTGGATGCCAGACCATTGAGACTGATATAGGAGGCGGACTATGAAAGTACTTATAGTAGTAACTGACAGCCTGGGCGTGGGTGAGATGCCCGACGCAGCAGTTTACGGAGACGCGGGAGCGGATACTTTCGGCCATATCTGGGAAGCGAACGGCGGTATCCACATCCCCAACATGCTGGAACTGGGATGGGGCAATATCGATGGCGTGCTGGGCGGCGCGCTCAGTGTGGAGGAGCCTCTCGGCTCGTTCGGCAAGATGGCAGAGGCCTCCAAGGGCAAAGATACCACGACCGGTCACTGGGAGATCGCTGGACTCAAGACGGACGTGCCTTTCAAGACCTATCCTGAAGGCTTCCCCAGAGAGTTCATGGATAAGTATGAAGAGGCCATCGGTATCGAGTGTCTCGGCAACTACCCGGCATCCGGCACACAGATAATCGAGGATCTGGGCGAGGAGCACGAGAGGACAGGCAAGCCGATCGTTTACACTTCTGCTGATTCGGTCTTTCAGATCGCAGTAAACGTTGACAAGTTCGGACTGGACACGCTCTATCACTACTGTGAAGTGGCGAGAGAGATGCTCGTGGGCGAGTTCGCCTGCGGCAGAGTTATCGCGCGTCCCTACATCATAAACGCTGATGGCAAGAGAGAGAGGACTTCCGACAGGCACGATTATTCTGTTACACCTTTCGGACCGACGATCCTGGACAAGATCAAAGAAGCAGGCAAGACGGTATACGCAGTTGGCAAGATCAGCGATATCTTCAATGGAGCCGGCGTGACAGAGTCAGTACATAACACGGACGACATGAACGGCGTGGATAACACGCTGGACGCGCTTGACAAGGACTTCGAAGGCTTCATCTTCACCAATCTGGTGGACTTTGACGCGAAGTACGGCCACAGACGCGACCCGGTCGGCTACGGCGAGAACATCGAGCGCTTCGATAAGAGGCTTCCGGAGATCATGGCGAAGATGGCAGATGACGACGTGCTCTTCATATGCGCTGACCATGGTAACGATCCTACAGCACCGGGCACAGACCACACGAGAGAATACGTACCTCTGATCGCATACGGCAAAAATATCAAAGCCGGAGTCGATCTGGGCATCAGAGAGAGCTTTGCTGACCTGGGCGCCACGGTCTGCGACCTTCTTAACGTGGAAGGCACGGGCTTCGGCAAGTCCTTCAAAGAGGAGATACTGAAATGAACTTCAACATGAACGACATAATATACAAAAAACGCGAAGGCGGAGAGCTTACCGCTGAAGAGATCAAATGGTGGATCGACGGATACGTCAGAGGAGAGATCCCTGACTATCAGGTATCTGCGCTCCTTATGGCGATCTTTTTCAGAGGGCTTTCGAGGGAAGAGACTTACATGCTCACCTCCGCTATGAGATACTCCGGTGACACTGTCGATCTAAGCTCGATCAGGGGTATCAAGGTGGACAAACATTCTACTGGCGGCGTGGGCGACAAGACCACTCTGGTCGTAGCACCGCTGGCTTCAGCCTGCGGCGTGCCGATCGCCAAGATGTCCGGACGCGGCCTTGGTTTCACCGGAGGCACAGTGGACAAGATGGAATCCATCCCGGGCTTCAGGACCGTGCTGGAACCTGAAGAGTTCATGAACCAGGTGAACACTGTGGGCATGGCCGTCATCGGCCAGAGCGGACACATAACACCTGCGGACAAGAAACTCTACGCGCTGAGAGACGTTACGGCTACGGTCGATAACTTCGGTCTGATCGCTTCATCCATCATGAGCAAAAAACTCGCCGCCGGCTCTGACGCCATCGTCCTGGACGTGAAATGCGGCGACGGTGCGTTCATGGAGAATCTGGAGGACGCGGTCACCCTGGCCGATCTCATGGTCGATATCGGATATGATGCCGGACGACGCACCGTCGCCTGCATAACCGATATGAGCCAGCCTCTAGGCAAGGCCGTGGGAAACGCTCTGGAGGTGATCGAAGCCATAGATACTCTCAAGGGCAGAGGCCCTGAAGACATCACCGAGCTCAGCAAGAAGCTCGCGGGCATCATGATCTTCCTTGGCGGCAGGGCGGATACTCCGGAGCAGGGCTACGAGCTCGCGAGAGAGGCCCTCGAAAGCGGCACCGGACTCACTCAGATGAGGCTCTTCATAGAAGCCCAGGGAGGCGATGAAAACGTCATTTATGACTATTCTTTGTTCCCTCAGGCTGAGTACAGCGAAGAGCTTAAGGCCGACAGATCGGGCTTCGTCAGTGAGATCAGAGCCAGACAGATCGGTCTGGCGTCTCAGAAGACCGGAGCAGGCAGAGAGACCAAGGAGGATGAGATCGACCTTTCGGCCGGCATCATCCTGAACAAGAAGGTCGGCGACAGAGTAGAAGAAGGCGAGGTACTGGCCACCTTCTGCGGAAACGACCCCAAGAAGGTAAGAGAAGGACTTGAAGAGGCCAGAAAGGCCTTTGAGATAACTGATGAGGAGGTCTCGAGACCGGAGCTCATCAAAGAAATAATCGGACTTTAATCGTATGGAGGAAAACATGATCTACACTAAAGAAGTACAGAATATGTGCCCGGTGAACAAAGGCGCATATCACGGACCCGCGCCTATTCCCGAAGAGGGTAAGTGGGTCCAGGTCAAAGAGATCTCTGACGTCAATGGCTTCACCCATGGTATCGGCTGGTGCGCGCCTCAGCAGGGCGGCTGCAAGCTTACCCTGAACGTCAAAGAAGGGATCATCGAAGAAGCTCTCATCGAGACCATCGGATGCTCTGGCATGACGCATTCAGCGGCTATGGCAGGAGAGATACTGATCGGCAAGACGCTTTTGGAAGCCCTGAACACAGACCTGGTCTGCGATGCCATAAATACTGCTATGAGAGAGCTTTTCCTGCAGATCGTTTACGGCAGGACACAGTCCGCGTTCTCTGAGGGTGGTCTGGCTGTAGGCGCCAGCCTTGAAGACCTTGGCAAGGGTCTCCGCTCTCAGATCGGAACCATCTTCAGCACTAAGGAGAAGGGACCGAGATATCTGGAGCTGGCGGAAGGCTACATCACCAGAGTCGGTCTGGATGAAGAAGGAAACATCATCGGCTATGAATACGTCAACCTGGGCAAGCTAATGGACGCCCTTAAGAAGGACGGCGTGGAGAAGGCCGAAGCCATAGAGAAAGCCTGCGGCAAGTACGGCAGATTCGACGAGGCGGTCAAAAAGATCGATCCTCGTGAGGAATAAGGAGGTGCGCCATGGCTATTATGTTTGAAAACTACGATCGTAAGATAGATAAGATCAACGCAGCTCTTAATGCAAACGGCATCGCGAGTCTGGACGAGGCTTATGAGATCTGTCAGGCTAAGGGTATCGATCCTTACAAGATAGCGAAGAGCATCCAGCCGATCTGCTTCGAAGACGTGTGCTGGGCATACGTAGCAGGCTGCGCCATCGCTATTAAAAAGGGCGCTGTCAAGGCTGCTGACGCTGCAGAGGCCATCGGTATCGGCCTTCAGTCTTTCTGCCTTCCCGGCTCTGTAGCCGAAGACAGAAAGGTAGGACTTGGCCACGGAAATCTGGCGGCCATGCTCTTGAGAGAAGACACGGACTGCTTCTGCTTCCTCGCGGGACACGAGTCCTTTGCGGCTGCTGAAGGAGCCATCGGTATCGCCAAGTCAGCGAACAAGGTCAGACAGAAACCACTTAGAGTCATCCTGAACGGCCTCGGCAAGGACGCCGCCCAGATCATCTCGAGGATAAACGGATTCACATATGTACAGACTCAGTTCGACTACTACACGGGCGAGCTGAAGGTGGTAAGCGAGACTCCTTACTCCAAGGGAGAGAGAGCCGCTGTACGCTGCTACGGAGCTGACGACGTTAGAGAGGGCGTGGCCATCATGCACAGCGAGAAGGTAGATGTCTCCATCACAGGTAATTCGACCAATCCGACCAGATTCCAGCATCCTGTGGCAGGCACATATAAGAAGGAATGCGTAGAACAGGGCAAGAAGTACTTCTCAGTGGCATCCGGAGGCGGCACCGGCCGTACTCTCCATCCGGATAACATGGCTGCAGGACCGGCTTCATACGGTATGACAGATACCATGGGAAGGATGCACTCCGACGCTCAGTTCGCCGGCTCATCATCAGTACCCGCCCACGTTGCAATGATGGGCTACGTAGGCATGGGCAACAACCCGATGGTAGGCGCTACTGTAGCCTGCGCGGTAGCAGTAGAGGAAGCCTGCAAATAATATCTCTTGATAGTAAGGGCCTTTTGTGGTATAATCCATCTGTTGACCATCAGACATTTTGATGGTCCGGCAAGGCTTGGAGGAGAGAATGAAAAGAAGCATTTCCATGGTGCTGGTCCTTGCGCTCATAATAGGTATCTTCGCATATGTGGGCAATCATATGGCGGAGAAGTACAACCAGGTATCGCTTAACGTGACGATCCTGGTATCGTCCGAATTCGGTGACAAAGCCTTAAACGACTCCGCGCACGACGGAGGCGAGATGCTGAAGGAAGACGGCATGAACGTCAAATACATAGAGTGCAGGAACACGGATTACAAGAAAAACATGATGGACGCCGCAGCCTCATCGGATGTGGTGGTCGCCGTGGGATGGGAATTCTGGGAGATCGCCGACGTATCGGTGGAGTATCCCAACGTAAAGTTCATCTGGGCGGACAACGCAGTGGATGAGCCCGATGAATATCCCAACCTGCTGAGCGTCATGTATGCCCAGAACGAAGGCGCGTATCTGGCGGGCTACATTGCCGCAGCTACGTCGGTCTCCGGCGCAGTTGGCATCATAGGCGGCAGCGAAGATCTGGCGACGAACGACTTCATCGTCGGCTTCAAGCAGGGCGTCAGAGACTGCAATAGCGGTATCGACGTACTCGTGAGCTACGCTGACGGAGTTTATGATGATCCGGCTCTGGGCGAACAGCTCGCTAACGATCTTTATGACCAGGGAGTGGACATAATCTTTCAGGTGGCGGGAAACACCGGCACCGGAGTTTACAAGGCCGCTCTCGAAAGAGGACTTTTCGCGATCGGCGTGGACAAGGATCACAAGATCGAGTTCCCGCAGTATGACAGCTGCATTCTTTGCTCTGTCAAAAAGGACGTTGGAAGATCCATCCGCAAACTTGTCTTCCAATACGCCAACGAAAACACCTTCCAGGGAGGAAGCGTGCTGATGGGCAACATGGCCAAGGGATATATCGACGTGGCCTACGGAGACAAGACGTCCGTTCAGCTTGTGGACAGCAACCTGAAGAACGAGATCATAGGGATCAAAGAGGACATCATAGACGGTAATCTGAAAGTTGACTCCGCCTTCAATCAATAGTAAAATAAAAAGACCTTATTTAAGAAAGGATACAGACTGAAATGAAAAAGGTATTGGCAGTATTAGTGATCGTAATAATGACGCTGGGGCTTTTCACGGCCTGCGGAGATAATACGGAAGCTCCTAAGTATACTCTGGACATCTCGCCCTATGACGAGCTGGATTTCTCTGAGTATGTGAAGCTTCCAGAGAACTTCGACAGCTATGAGTACAAAGTGAGCGAGGTCAAGGTGACCGACAGCGATGTGGAGACAGAGATCCAGGCAAGGCTTGAAGAGGCTTCCACGGAGACCAAGGAAGTGACCAAGGGCAAGGTGCAGGAAGGCGATACCGTAAACATCGCGTTCAAGGGCACTCTGAAGGACGGTTCTTCTCCTGAAGGAATGAATTCAGACGGTACTCAGATCGTGCTCGGAAGCGCCGGATACATCGACGGCTTCGAGAAAGGACTTTATGGCGCGAAGATCGGCGACACCGTAACTCTGAATCTGCAGTTTCCTGATCCTTATACCGTTAATACTGAACTTTCCGGACAGGACGTTACCTTCGAAGTTACTATCCTGAACAAGGTCGAGAAGGTCATGAAAGAACTCGACGAAGAGTTCATCAAGGAAGATACCGAAGGCATCGTAACTACTGAAGAAGAGTACAGAGAGTACATCAAAAAGATGCTCCAGGACTATGCTGACAGCCAGATGGAATACTCAGCGAAGCAGAGCCTTCTCGAGTCCATCATCAACGACTGCGAAGTTATCCAGTATCCTGAAGAAGAAGTCGAAAAGACCAAGACCAGACTCATCGAGCAGTATCAGAGCTACGCTGAAGCCAACCAGGTAGAATGGGCTGACTTCCTCGAATCTCAGTTCGGCGGTGAGGACTCCTTCAATGAACAGCTCGACAGCTATGTGCGTGAGATCGTGGTCTCCAACAGCCTGAAGGTCTACGGACTCTGCAAGCAGGCAGACGTATCAATGACCAACGAAGAGTACAACGAGAAGATCCAGGAGATGTTCGAGAGCTTCGGAGTGGCTGATGAAGAGGAGTTCCAGTCCACATACAACATGTCATTCGAGAATTATCTCGTTTCCTATGACGTCGTGCTGAATATGTACGCTTCCAAGTTCCTCGACAAGATCACCGGCACAGGTGATTATGCTGAGGCTGAGAGCAGCAACTGATCTTAAGAAACAGCAGTTTCAAGGACCGCCCGCGGGCGGTCCTTTTGTATTTCAACAATATATGGACTTTTTTATATTTTTTTCGCGGTAACTGTGGACTTGACCCACAAAATGTGGTATCATAGTAAAATCTTATGATAAAAATTGTGGTTTCTGACCATGATTGCTAAAAAATGGCGTTTAGCCGGGGAGGTATTGTATGAAATGTCCTTTTTGCGACAATATTGACACCAAGGTAATCGACTCCAGACCCACTGAAGAGGGCCATGCGATAAGAAGAAGGAGAGGCTGCGATGCCTGCGGCCGCAGATTCACGACTTATGAGAAGGTCGAGGAATCCATCCTCATGGTCATCAAGTCCGACGGTAAGAGAAGGGAAGCCTTCGACCGCGACAAGCTTTTCAGAGGTATAGCCAGATCGTGCGAGAAGAGGCCCGTATCCGTTGAGACCATGGAGAACATGGTAAACGAGGTGGAGCGCGCTCTCAACAATCTGATGGTGAAGGAAGTTGAATCCAGCTACATAGGGGAGTTAGTCATGGATCAGCTGAAGAAGGTCGACGAAGTGGCCTACATCAGATTTGCTTCCGTATACAGACAGTTTACGGACGTGAACACTTTCATCACCGAGATAGAGAAGCTGGTGGGTAAGAAGAAATGAGCAGGATCTTTCAGATAGCTATAGACGGTCCGAGCGGAGCCGGCAAGTCCACCATAGCCAAGAGGGTGGCTAAGGAGCTCAATATCGACTATATCGATACCGGAGCGATGTATCGCGCCGTAGGTCTCAAGATGCTCCGACTGGGCATACCCATGGAGGAGAACGAGGTGCTCCAGGCGATGCTTGACGAGACGGACGTGGATTTCAGCGATGAGAGAGTTTACCTTGACGGTGAAGACGTGAGCGATCTGATCCGCACCCAGGAGATCTCCAAAGCTGCGTCCGACTGTTCTGCTTTCGCGACAGTCAGAGCCAAACTCGTGGAACTCCAGCAAAACATGGGCAAGCGCAAGTCCGTCATCATGGACGGCAGGGACATCGGCACCGTGGTTTTGAAGGATGCGGAGTACAAATACTACCTCACCGCCACGCCTGAGGAGAGAGCCATGAGAAGGTTCAAGGAGCTTCAGGCCAAGGGCTCGGAAGACACCTACGAAAAGGTGCTCGAAGACGTCAACAAAAGGGATTACAACGATATGCACAGAGCTGTCACACCTTTGAGACAGGCTGAGGATGCCGTCCTTATTGACAGCACCGACATGACCATCGAGGAGGTCGTGGATTTCATCATATCGAGGATAGAAACAGAATAAACGAAAGGATCTGGATTTGAGATGAAGATAAAAAACCTGCCATTGGACGAGAGACCGGTGGAGAAGGTGTTTTCGTGCGGGAAATACGCGCTTTCCAATACGGAACTCATCGCCGTTCTCCTGGGCTCGGGCATGAAGGATAAGTCCGCCATCGAACTGGCGGAGAACGTACTGTCGGCAAACGGCGGCTTAAGAGGCTTGTCGGAACTCGAGAGCGAGGATCTCATGAAGATCCCGGGCATCGGCCCGAAGAGGGCCGCATCCATCGTCTGCGCGCTCGAACTGGGCAGGCGCGTTGCGACCGCGCCGAAGGAAAGGAAGCAGAAACTAAGAGATCCGGGGAGTATGGCGGAATACTTCATGGAGGACATGCGGTATCTGAAGAAGGAGTTTTTCAAAGTGCTGCTCCTCAACGTGAAGATGGAAGTCATAGGTCAAGAGACGGTCTCCGTGGGAGAATTGTCAGGCGCGCCCGTGCATCCGAGGGAGACCTTCGAGCCTGCCATCAGGAAGGGCGCTGCGGCCGTCTGCTTCGTGCACAACCATCCTTCGGGAGATCCGAAGCCGTCGAAGGACGACCTGGACATCACTAGGCGGCTCGTGGAATGCGGAGACATCCTCGGCATACGCGTGGTGGACCATATCATCATTGGAGATGGCATATATACCAGTCTCAGGCGTGATGGGTACATAATATAGTGGCTTGATATTTAAGGCCTTTTGCATTAAAATATATCTGTTATGGGAAAAACTGTTGTAGTGTGTTCCGGCAAGGGCGGGACAGGTAAGACAATGTTCGTTTCGAACATAGGCGCCATGCTTGCGAAACGAGGTCATAAAGTCTGCGTATTGGACATGGATACGGGGTTAAGGAATCTTGACCTCTATCTTGGCTTGGAAAATAACGTAGTCTACGACGTGGCCGACGTGCTGAGCGGAGTCTGCCGCATCAAGCAGGCGCTGGTGAAGCATAAGTCTTTTCCCGGCCTTTATTTCATGGCTGCTTCTCCGAAGCCCGATGAAGGCGAGTTCACACCGCTCCATCTGAAGGTGCTTTGCGATAAGCTGAACATGAAGTTCGACTACGTGATCGTGGACTGCCCGGCGGGACTGGATGACGGTCTGGCCATAGCTACCGGTGGTGCGGATCAGGTGATCATGGTGATCACTCCGGAGTATTCATCCGTACGCGACGCGGAGGCTGTGACTTCAAACCTTGTGGAGCAAAAGATGAACAAGATCCACTACATCCTGAACAAGGTGAACGTGGACCTGGTGAGGGAGGGCTACGAGCTCTCGCTGGAAGATCTGCCGGAGGTCATCAGAAGAAGGCTGATCGGCATCATCAAGGACGACAGGGACATACATATTTCCACTAACCTGGGAATGCCTGCGGTCTTCCAGCCTGATACCTACATTTACAACAATTTTTACAAGATCGCCGGAAGGATAGAGAAATTATAGAGCCTGCGTGGAGCATGGCTCTTTTTTTATGCCGTGCAGGGTCCTGTATGAAGTAATAATTGTTGACATTTGCAAGACCTATATACTATAATTAACTATGTATGAATATATCGAAATTTTCCTTCCAAATCGAGATATAATATATAAAAAATTTAATAAAGGAGGTGCATAGCCTATGGGTATGCCAATGCTGCCTGTATTTTGGAGTATTATTCTGGCGCTGGTGACACTCGTCCTCGGCGCGTTGATCGGATATATATACAGAAAAAACGTAGGTGAGAAAGCGATAGGAAGTGCAGAACAGAAGGCCAGGAATCTGATCCTCGACGCAGAGAACAGATCCGAAGTCATCAAGAAAGAAGCACAGAAGGACGCTAAGGAAGAGGCCAGGAGGATCAGATCCGAAGCGGAAAGAGACGCGAGAGAGAAGAGAGAGGAAGCTAAGAGAACAGAGAGGAGACTCATCCAGAAAGAAGAGTCTCTGGACAAGAAGATCGAAAACATCGAAAAGAAAGAGGAGACCATCAGCCACAAGGAACAGAGCCTGGTGGACAAGCATAAAAATCTTGACGGTATCATAGAGAAGCAGACCGCTGAACTTCAGAGGATCTCCGGATATACCGTTGAAGAGGCGAGACAGATACTCCTTCAGAATATCGAAAAAGACGTAAGGCACGACGCTTCCATCATGATCAAGGATATCGAGTCCAAGGCCAAGGAAGAAGCGGACAAAAAAGCCAAGTACATCATTACCAACGCGATACAGAGATGTGCTGCCGATCAGGTAGCTGAGTCTACTGTATCCGTGGTAGCCCTTCCGAACGATGAAATGAAAGGAAGGATCATCGGAAGAGAAGGAAGGAACATCAGAGCCATAGAGACGATGACGGGAGTCGATCTCATCATCGATGACACGCCGGAGGCGGTCATCCTGTCGGGCTTTGATCCTGTGAGAAGAGAGATCGCCAGGGTCGCTCTGGAGAAGCTCATAGTTGACGGACGTATCCACCCGGCCAGGATCGAAGAGATGGTCCAGAAGGCGGAGAAGGAAGTCAAGCAGATCATCAAGGAAGAGGGAGAAGCGGCTGCCTTCGAGTGCGGCATCCACAACCTTCATCCTGAACTCATCAAGATACTCGGAAGACTCAAGTACAGAACGTCTTATGGACAGAACGTGCTGAGACATTCCTGCGAAGTATCGCATCTGGCCGGACTGATGGCAGGTGAACTGGGACTGGACGTGAAGCTGGCCAAGCGCGCCGGACTCCTCCACGATATCGGTAAAGCCCTCGACCACGAGTACGAAGGCACCCACGTGGATATCGGTATCGAGATCCTCAGGAAATACAAAGAATCCCAGGCCGTCATCGACGGCATGGCTGCTCACCACGGCGACTATGAAGCCAAGAGCATGGAAGCGGTATTGATCGCCGCGGCAGACGCTCTGTCAGCAGCTCGCCCGGGAGCCAGACGTGAGACCCTCGACGCTTACGTCAAGCGTCTTGAGAAACTCGAAGAGATCGCGAACACCACGCCCGGCGTTGAGAAATCTTTCGCCATCCAGGCGGGCAGAGAGATCAGGATCATCGCCAAGCCCGAGGAAGTCAAGGACGACGAGATCGCATATCTCGCCAGAGAGATCTCTAAGAAGATCGAGTCCGAGCTCGAATATCCCGGACAGATCAAAGTCAACGTGGTCAGAGAGACCAGAGCAGTTGACTACGCCAAGTAAGGCAACAAAATTGAATCATGCAAGGGACAGTTTTTGCTGTCCCTTGAATTATCTTTAAGATATAGTCAGATATAGCCAAGAAATGACCGAGGTATACAGCAATTCACTGATAAAAAACAATAGGGATTATTACAGACAGATGATCAAGGTCGGTTTTCCTGTCATGATACAGCAGCTTATCATCGTTGCTGTAGGTATTTGTGATACCATCATGGTGGGTAAACTCTCTGAAGAGGCTCTGGCTGCGGTGGGTGCCGCCAATCAGGTGTTTTTCGTCTACGTGGACAGCGTCTTCGGCTTTCTGTCAGGTGTTGCTGTATTCAGCGTACAGTACTGGGGCATCAGGGATCTTAAAACGCTCAGAAAACTGCTGGGCGTCGCATATTCCATGTGTCTGGCGGTGGGAGTGCCCGTTACCATCATAGGCTACGCCTTTGCGCCCCAGCTGGTGGCGATCTTTTCAGATGATCCGGTGGTAGTGGATCTGGGCACGCAATATCTAAGGATCTGCGTCTTCACATATGTGCTCGGCGCGCTGACTTTTGCGGTCTCATACAACAGCAGATCGGTGGCCATGCTCAAATGGCCGACCATCGCGAACGCCATCGCCGTGGTGCTCAATATTTTTCTCAACTGGGTATTGATATTCGGCAAGTTCGGCATGCCCGCCATGGGCGTGAGGGGAGCCGCCACGGCCACGCTGACCGCCAGGATAGTTGAAGCGTTGATCACCTTCAGTTATATATACATTTTCTCAAAGGATCATCCTCTGAAGGCTAAGATAAGCGAGATGATTTTCGAAAAGGAGCTTTTCACCAGGGTGCTGAAGACGGCTTTCCCGGTCATCGTAAACGAGTTGCTCTGGGTACTGAGCTTCACAGCTACCTACGCTATCTATGGCGACCTGGGGCCAGTGGCGCTTGCGGTAGTGCAGATAGCGATGACCATAACTGACGCCTTCCAGGCCATATTCGCGGGAGTAGGCAACGGCGCGGCGGTAATCATCGGCCAGGATCTGGGTCGCGGCAGCCGTGAATCGGCCTTCGAACTTTCTAAGAAGAGCCTGAGAATAATATGGGTGTTCATAGTTGTTATAACCGCTTTGTTGATCGTCTTAAGAAAGACCATAGTGAACATCTATGACTTCCAGGAGAGCACGAACGAGTTATTGATGGTTACCCTCCTGGTATTCTCCCTGTCACTGGCGCCGAAGATGCTGGCGTACTTCTTCATCTGCGGCATCTTCAGACCCGGCGGAGACACCACCTGGTGCGCCTGGGTGGATTCAGGCTTCAACTGGCTGTTCCAGGTGCCTCTGGCATATATCGGAGTGCATTTGCTCCACTGGGAACTTTGGGCCGTCATCGCCCTGGTGACCTTGGGAGAGGTGTTTAAGACCATAGCATGCTATATCAGATTTTATTCCAAAAAATGGATAAACGTATTTACGGGAAGATAAGATGATAGTTTATTTAGACAATTCAGCGACGACAAGACAATATGACGAGGTCACGGATCTCATGGCGAGGGTAGCGAGGGAGACCTATGGCAATCCTTCGTCGCTCCATGGACTGGGACTTGAAGCCGAGAAACTCATCAAGGAGGCTCGCAAAAAACTCGCCTCCTGCTTCAACTCTTCGCCAGACGAAGTGTACTTCACGGCTTCAGGCACTGAAGCCGATAACACGGTCCTTCTCGGTGCGGCGAGGACGCCGAGGAACGGCGCGAGAAGGATCATCACGACTGAAGTGGAGCATCCGGCTGTGTTGGAACCCGCGGCAGAACTTGAGAGGCGCGGCTTCGAGGTAGTGAGACTGGGAGTGAACAGACAGTGCATGATAGATCCGGAGGAGCTCCGGACGGCGCTCACAGAGGACACGATCCTGATATCCGTGATGACTGTGAACAACGAGACGGGAAGCATCATGCCACTCAGTGAGATCGGCAGGATCAAGCGCGAGTTCAACCGTGCAAACGGTGCGCGCGTACTGCTTCACACGGACGCGGTGCAGGCGCTCGGCAAGGTCAGCCTTGACGTCAGAAAAGAACTGAAGGACGTGGACCTGATATCTGTCTCCGCCCATAAGATACACGGACCGAAGGGAGTCGGTGCGCTTTATGTGAGAAAGGGCGTGAACCTGGCGCCTTTCATGCTGGGCGGCGGCCAGGAAAAAGGCTTCCGCTCCGGCACGGAGAACGTGCCGGGAATCGCAGGTTTCGGCCTGGCCGCCGAG
>JAFYJM010000037.1 GCA_017538125.1 Bacillota bacterium | reverse complement strand
TTCGATGTGCTTGGCGCGGAGAGCATCTTCGCTGAGTCTCTTATCAAGAACGCTCGGAGCCAGCACATCATGGAGAAGATGGGCTTCAAGTACACAGGCGAAGCAGAGGGCTTCAAGCAGTACCTGCTGAAGAAAGAAGACTGGGTCAAATAAATGATAGATCGCGAATTGATAACAAAAACTGAAGAATTTCTCAAGCAAAAATTCGATTCCGGACTTTACTTCGCCGCTCATCCGGACGCTAAAGCTTATCGTCTGGAACACACTTACCGTGTGGCCAACATCGGGAGACAGATTGCTTTAGAGGAGGGTTTCGACGAGACCGAGATGGTCATCGCCTGCCTGCTTCATGACGTTTCCTACTGTGAGGAATTCGGAGAAGAGGGTTGGATGGAGCATGGAAGGCATTCGGCTAAGATAGCCCGGCCATTCCTCCAAAGCTTAGGGCTTAGAGATGACCGGATCGAGGATATCTGCTACGGTATAGCCATTCACGTGGACGATGAGGCGGACTTCCCCGGTGAAAGGACGGCCTTCGCAATGTCCGTCGGCGATGCAGACAACATCGATCGCTTCGATGTGTACCGCATCCACGAGATACTCACAGACGATGGTTTCCTGGGCATGAGTTATGAAGATAAACTGAAGTATGTTATGGAACGTCTGGAAAGGCTGCATAAGTTTATGGATCTTCCGAATGCGACCAAGGCTGCTGAGAAAATGTGGAAGTCCAGGCTGGAGTTCTACATCGAGTTTTATGAGAAACTGGCGGACCAGCTCAGGTGCAGCAAAAGCATTTTAGACTGAAGATGAAGTCTAGTGGCATAATTAAAAATCATTTAAGGAGCAGTTTATGGAACCGAGCAAACTGGTACTTTGGCTGGCAGAGATCATCGTAGCGTGGTTTCTGCTGTTTGCGATACAGATACCGCTCAGGCGGAGCAAACTCAGAGTCCTGCGGATAATCATATTCATCGTTAAAGTCATACTGATACCTGCGACGGCGCTTTTGTTCGTGGCTATCGAGTGGCCGCTGCCATATCATCGCGGCGACGTTTTCGTGGCAGTTTATGCGGCTCTGGTGGCTGACGTGGCAGCGAGCGTCATCGAGTATGTGGTGAGGCTTTTCAGGCGGCGCAGGACAGAGGAGGGCAGCAGGCACAAAGCTGATCTGAAGTTCAGCGCGGTGCTGAGCCTGATTCTTTGCGCGTGCTTCGTCTGCTATGGATTTTTCAATTCGCAAATCATAGTGAAGAACACTCACACCTGGCAGGCTGAAGGCTTGAAGGAGGCGCATACCTTCGCGGTGGCGGGCGACCTGCACACCGGGAGCGCCCAGTCCATGAAGACGCTGGAGAAGTTTTGCAATAAGATAAATAAGGCTTCGCCGGAGTTCCTCGTGATAGTCGGCGACGTGACGGACGAGTTCACGTCCCACGACGATATGATCGAGACCTATCAGATACTTTCGAAGATCGAGGTGCCGGTCTACTTCATCTACGGCAATCACGACAGGCAGCCCGGCAACAGCTACGTCGGCGGGCGGACCTACACTGACGAGGAACTGGCCGCAGCCATAGAAGGCGCTGGGATCAAAATACTCTCTGACGAATTCGTGAAGGTAGCTGACGATCTGGTTTTGCTCGGTAGGGAGGACGTCACTATGGAGGGCATAAGGAAACCCTGGGCGGAGCTTACGAATCCTTACGAGGGCACTGGCGCCCTGATCGTGGCAGACCATCAGCCCTATGACGAGGAGCAGCTTGCTCAGGAAAAGTCCGCGCTGCAGGTCTCCGGCCATACGCATGCCGGTCAGCTTTGGCCGCTTCAGTTCGTATATCGGGTGCTGCTGGGGCTTCCGGCCTACGGTGAGTTTGAAGAGGCAGGCACCAGGCTCTACGTGACCGCCGGCGTGAACGACTGGATGATACCGCTCAGGACCGAAGAGCACTGTGAGTGGGAGCTGATCACACTGGAGCCGGCAGATCAGCAGTAACAGAGCGATGACGCGCCTTGCTTATCAGCGTGGTGCTCCTCAGGCTAGTTATATCAGATCTCAATGGAGAGAACTATGAATCTATTAATACATGATCTTAACGCAGAACAATGGAATGAGATAAGCGCTGAATATGCAGGCTGGGAAGTCGTCACGGACGACGACAAGATCAGCCCGTGCGTCGGCTGCTTCGGCTGCTGGTACCGGACGCCCGGCGAGTGCGTCATCAAAGACGGCCACGACGACATGGGCGCTTTGATCCACAATGCGGACGAGGTGGTAGTGATCAGCAGATATACGTACGGCGGGTTTTCAGGCGCGGTCAAAAACATCTTCGACCGCAGCCTAAGCTACATACTCCCGCAGTTCGAGATCATCGGAGGCGAGACCCACCACAAGAAGCGCTACGACGAGGACAAGCCGTTCACGTTCATATTTTACGGCCACGACCTGACCGATGAGCAAAAAATCAGCGCCATCCTCTATGTCGAAGCGGTCTGCACGAACATCAGAGGCCACATAAAAGAAGTGATCTTCAGGGAGTGCGCGGATTGTGCTGCAGAAGGCGCCGTACCCGGCGCGGCGCCTAACACCAAGACTGTCATCCTGAACGGCAGCATGCGCGCCGTAAGCGGCAACTCCGCCATGTTCGCGCGCGCACTCAAACCGCAGCTCGAGTCAGACCCTGAGATCATCGACCTGAAAGATTATTTGGACGATATGTCCGCCCTGGTCCGTAAGCTGGAAGAGTACGGGACGATAATTCTTTGCATGCCGCTTTATGTGGACGGGATGCCCTCGCAGGTCATCAGACTCCTTGAAAAGTTCCGCGGCGAGTATCGCGGGCGCGGCGCGAAGATCTACCTGCTGGCCAACATGGGACTTTATGAGAGCAGGCAGCTCAGGAACCTTTTCGGCGCAGTTAAGGAGTGGTGTGACGAGATGGGATTCGAATACGCAGGCGGCCTGGGCATCAGCGCGGGCGAGCTCCTCGGGCAGCTCACCCAGCTCGGCAACCTAAGGAAAGGTCCGAACAGAAGAGTTGCCCAGGGCATGGAGCGCTTAGCGGCCGCCATCAACAGTGGCGCCAAGATGGACGACGTTTACGCGGAGCCATTCATGTTCCCGCGCTGGCTGTATATCCTGGTCGCGAACACGAACTGGAACCGGCTCGCGAAGAGCGCCGGCAACAAGCCGGAGGATCTGTACAGACAGCTATAAACGTAATACAAAAGACCGCGCATCACGCGCGGTCTTATCAATATTCAGTTATTTGCGCCCTCGCCGCACTTACATTTGCGCTCTCGCTGCACTTATATTTGCGCTCTCGCCGCACTTGTACTTGTGCTCGCCGCACTTATGCTTGCGCTCGCCGCACTCACACGACCCTTACTCCTTCGGAGTGATCGTCACGTAGCCGCCGTAGTTGGAGGAGGCCCAGCCGATCCAGGTCTTGCCGGGATTGAGCTTGACGGCTTTGTATTTAGTCTTCTTGTTGCCGTCTTTGTCCTTCGTCTTCACCTTCTTGTAGAGGTAGAGCTTGCCGTCCTTGATCTTCCACTTGATCTCCTGGACAGCGCCGCAGCTGGCGTAGTATGCTTTGCCGCCGGTGAAGTTGTAGTTGCAGTAGGTGGTGTAGCCTGGCTTGGTCACGTAGTTCGTCTCGTCGAAGAGAACCAGCAGATTGTCGCGGGCTACGTTATTGTTGAAGCTGTCAGAATAGTACTTCTTATCCTTCTTGTTATAAGTCCAGTTGGTCGTGCCGCCGATGTTCGAGAATTTCAGCATGAGTCCGTAGCAGGAACCTTTCTTGCCGCGGGCTTTCTTTTTCTCATAGAACTTGAGGAAGGTGGTCTTCTTCTCGTTCAGTTTCATATTGTACTTCGCGTCCATCTCGTCAGCGAGCGAATCGCCGTAGACGATACCGGTGTGCTCGATGGCCCTACCGGTGCCGGACATCCTGCCGAACGGAGCTTTGTTCTCATAGTTCATGCCGTTGATGTGCGGTACGTTGTCATCTCTGAAGAGAGAGTCCGCGCCGTAATAGCCCTGCTCAGTGTGGCTCATGCCCCAGTGCACGAAGATCGCATTGAAAAGCTCCGAGAACTTGATGAAAGGCGGTCTGGCGCTTCTGACTGGGCCGACGTATTCGGGAAGCTTCTTGTAGTTCGCGTACAGCCAGAGCATTCTGGTGATGCCGCCCTCGACCTCGCCCTCAAGGATGATGTCAGGTGAGTATTTCTTGTCGTCCATGCCCCACTGCGGACGCGCTGCGGGATGGTTCTCGACGACGATGCCGATGACGCGCGTGTCGATGACTTTGTCCTTGTCGCCGCGCTTGCCTGTCAGAATGTTGATGATCGGATCGGGCTCAGGCTCTGGCTCCGGCTCAGGCTCGGGAGCAGGCTCCTCGACCACGGGCTCCGGTTCAGGCTCCGGCTCGGGTTTCTTGCCGCACGAATAAACACTAAAAGCCATTGCTAAAACCAATACCAGAAGTATGATTTTAATAATGGCCGGATGATTAGTAATAAATGATCTCATAATAACGTCTCCTTTTCATTACTTATTATAGCACATATTGGGTGGGGTTTTGTAGTCTTTTTTAAATATTCGTACATTTAGTGCACGAAAAAGATAATAAACCTACAAATTACAGTCGGCAAATCTTCAAAAAACAGTCACAAAAGTCTGTTACATTATAACTGTCGAAGGGAGATGATCCCGACGGCATCCTTTCTAAAACCAAATAAGAAATGAATAAAGATAACTAATAATTTTTTCATAATTTCCTTTCCCCAAAAACGAATAATAACTAACGAAACTACAAACCCTCAGGCGTGATGACCCTGAGGGTTTCGTATTTGGTGCGAGGCTTGTCGGCGCCAGGTTGCGGCGCACAGATATTAATGATATAATAGCCGCAAAGAACACACCCCCGGAGGAAACCATGGATAAAAATCGTCTCGAAGCTTTCAGCGACGGCGTACTCGCCATCATAATCACGATCATGATCCTTGAACTCAGGCAGCCCGCAGGCGACAGCATGAAAGATTTCGCCGAACTCATGCCGACCCTGATGGCGTATTTCCTGAGCTTCATGTTCATTGCTTTGTACTGGGTGAACCACCACCAGATCTTCCACGACGCGGACACGATAAACGTTAAGATCCTCTGGTGCAACATCGCCTGGCTTTTTATAATGTCGTTCATACCGTTCGCGACCGCGTGGGTGGGCACATATCCGACCTCGTGGGGGCCGCTCTCGGTATATTTCGCGGACATGGCTCTGGCGTGCATCGCCTTCCACCTGATGTACTACCTGATAGTGTGCGAAAGCTGCGGTAGAGACAAATTCCGCCTCGGCGCGAGAAGCGTAGTAAGCTTCCTGGTGTACACGCTGGCGGCACTACTTGGAGGGTTCTGCCCGACGGTGGCCTTCATCGCCGTGGCGATCGTGAGCTTCTGGTGGATCATCCCGATCAAGCGGAAGGAGTAGGGCGGGTGCGGCGTGGTGTTTGCTGCTAAAGACTTGCTGCTAGCCCTTCGCTACAGATCATTGCCCGCGCAAAAGATCAATAGTCCGAAAAACCTGGCAAATATTTACCGCTTGTCCAGAAGGCAAGCGGATTTTTATTGCAATCGACCGGACGCCGTGCTACAATGACCAATGTGCGCACACCACCAAACCAAGAAGGAGACAAGCCATAGCAAACAACCCGAAAGACTAAAAGGAGAACCGATGAAACAAATGAATGAAGCAGAAAGACAGGAATTCCTGGAACTGGGCGTCGAAGTGCTCGAGACGTACATCGAGGACATTTTCATCGACCGGAGGATCGCGATCGAATGCGGCATGCCGAAGAACTTTGTAGACGAGTTCATCGCCCACAAGCTCCGCGAGACCGACGAGAAACTCTCGAAGATGGATGAAGACGAATACCTCAAGTACAGTCAGGACCTGGGAGTCACCCTCAAGAGCAAAGGCGAGGAGCCCCATGACCCGGAGGACTGGGAGACGCGATCCATGGAGCTGGGCCTTTTGGAAGGTCTGGAACTCAAGGCCGCCATCGTAGCGGTCGCCAAAAGAGGCATGACCAACAGTGGCGCCGACCCGGACAAGCTGAGCGAAGCCATCGTCACCAAGGCCAGAGAGCACCAGAAGTACATCGACAGCCTCAACGATGATGAGTTCGGAAAGGAAATCGTGATGAACATCATGAAGAACCTCGAGCAAAAAATAGATCTCGCCGACGAAGACCGCAACCAGGCGCGATAATTCAGCAACCTAATAGTTTACAATCATCGGTATTTAACATACAATAAAATCGACCATAAAGAGCACGCGAGAGACAAGCTCGTTGACCGTGCAGCAACCTACCGGGTAAGCGCCGCGCAACGCGACGAAACCGCCC
>JAFYJM010000036.1 GCA_017538125.1 Bacillota bacterium | reverse complement strand
TACCAATCAATTTCAGGGGCACGCTAAAGCAGTTTCAAAAGGGAATGAGAAAGGGTTAGAGATGGAGAATCTCAGGATAGCCGTTGTATCGCCGGACGAGGCGTACAACAGAGCTTTTTGCATGTCGCTGCTCCACAGCTGCAGACAGATCGAGACGAAAGCATTCACTTCGAAGCAGTTCATCATCGACTGGTCTGACTACCAGGGCCCCGGAGCCTTCTATGACTGTTTCGACCTGATTCTATGGGCCGGCGACGAGATCAGCGAGTTTTACGGAGACAACATCGTATATCTGACCGACAGGATGTCTGAGACAGAAATGGACTATGCTGCCGGTAAGTTTGCTATCTACAGATACAGTTCTGCGGGCACAATCGTAGCCTGTATCTTCGACATATATTCACATTTGACAGGGCGGGGTTTTCCGCTCATAAAGCGGGATGACGTGAAGCTGATTGCCTTTGCATCATACTGCGGCGGTTCGGGATGCACCACAGCTGCGAGGTCCGTCGCGCAGGAACTTGCGCGATTTCACGGCAAGAGGGTGCTCTGCATAAGCCTGGAGGACGTCGAATCGGCGGGCGACTTCATTAACGTGCCTGATGGGATAAAGACCGAAGGCGAATTCCTGTACAGGCTTCTGGGCAAAGGCAGGCGTCCTTTTCTTGAATCATACCTGATTAAAGACGATTTCGGAGTGTGCTCATTCGCGCCGCCGAAGGGAAGGAACCCGCTGGGTGATCTGTCCGCGGACGATATGAAGATAATGCTTGCGGCGCTCATGGACAGCGGCAGGTTCGACTACGTTATCGCGGATCTGTCAACGTGCCTCTCGGAGGCGGCCATGGTCCTGATGTATACTGCAGAGCGCATATGCGTCACCGCCAGGGAAGCTGAACCCGGCATAAGAGAGGACAGCTACATGAATCAGCTGGCCGGAAGCTGCGGCGACGAAATCAAGGAGCGGATAGTAAGGACGGAGATAATACATGGGGAAAACAAGGTGACGGATATTCTGGCGCCTCTTGAGGGGAAATTCGGGAAGGAGATAAGTAAACTCACAGAAAAACTGATCAATGTGGTAGAATGATTACAGGAAGCAGCAGTTAAGCGAAATAAGGGGGAAAACGGTGCAGCTTGAATCACTGGTCGCCGATCTGGCGCTGATAATGGCAGCAAGTGCCGTAGTTACAATCATATTCCGCAAACTGAAACAGCCCGCGGTGCTCGGGTATATTGTCGCGGGTTTTTTGATCAGCCCTAATTTCGAATATCTGCCGACAGTTGTAGATCAGGCAGACATAAGCACCTGGGGCGACATAGGGGTCATCTTCCTCATGTTCGGACTCGGTCTGGAATTCAGTTTCAAAAAGCTGGGACAGGTTGGAGGCAGCGCTTTTACAGTGGCAGTCACAGTCATGGCCCTCATGATCCTTGTCGGAGCCGGAGTAGGCGCCCTCATGGGTTGGAGCAAAATGGACTGCATATTCCTGGGCGGCATGATCTCAATGTCATCTACCATGATTATCCTGAAATCATTCGAAGAGTACGATCTCATACGAGAACGGTTTGCCCAGATGGTGCTTGGAGCGCTGGTCATTGAAGACATAGGCGGAATATTCATGATCGTAATACTGGCTACTATTTCCGTTGGAAAGAATGTGTCAGGCGTGTTAATGGTTCAGCAGATAATCATAATGCTGGTTTATCTGGTGGCATGGATCCTTATAGGAATATACCTGATTCCGACTATTATCAAAAAGGTAACTGGCCTTCTCAATGACGAACTCATACTCATAGTAGCGACTGCTCTTTGCCTTGTGATGGTTGTTATAGGCAACCTCATAGGCTTTTCATCAGCTCTGGGCGCTTTTCTTGCCGGTTCGATACTGGCGGGCACGATTCAGTCAGACAGAATCAGATATCTTGTAAAACCAGTAAAGGATCTGTTCGGATCGATATTCTTTGTATCCGTCGGCATGCTTATAGTCCCGCACATGCTCGCGGAATATATCGTCCCTATAATAATCATATCGGTCGTCGTCATCCTGGGGCAGATGACTTGTTCCGTGCTTGGAATTCTTCTTTCGGGGCAGTCCCTGCATACCGCAATCAGAGGCGGCTTCAGCATGGTGCAGATAGGTGAGTTCTCATTCATCGTCGCGACCATGGGAATGAGTCTGGGAGTCATAAGCGATCATCTTTATCCGATTATCGTGTGCGTATCCGTTATAACCGCATTCCTTACGCCTTTGTTCATAAAAAATGCTGAAAAGGCATACAAGTTCATCGATAAGAGGCTCCCGGACAAGGCGAAGAAAGCTCTCAGAAGGAATACGTCTGAGAATCAGACAAGAGATTCAGTGGACAATGACTGGAACCAGTACATAAAGCGTGTATGCGTCAGAACCGGCGCCTGCTCATCCATACTGTTCCTGTTCTACTGGGCGGGCACAAGACACATGATGCCGCGGCTCACAGAGGCTGTAGGTTCACAAATGACGGGAAACATATTATCTGCGGCGATCATAATCCTGTTCATGCTCCCTGTAATCAACGTAATGTTCGACTCGAACACGACACTGTTTTACAAGCTTTGGGTAAAACACAGATCGAATCATCTGCCGCTGATAACCATGAGAGCCTTAAGAGCGCTCATAGGTGCGTGTTTCCTTGCCCTTGTTCTCCGTAAGATATTCCTGATTCCATACGTTATCCTCGTGCTGATTGCGGCTATTCCAATCATATTCATCATCAGATCGGCATGGCTCAACGGCGTTACCATCGCCATGGAGAAGAGATTCGTCGCGAACTTCTCAGAGAGGACGCTAAATGAGGCCAAAAACGACAGAATCAGAGACAAGACACACAGATGGCTGGATGAGTCTCTCTACGTAGCTGAGTTCGAGATTACTGATCCGGACTTCTACAAGACCATCTTCGATTTCACAAAGAGGAGAGACTTCGTAGTTACAATCATAAGAATAATACGAAAAGAAGGGTATGTTAACATGCCTTCCGCAGATGAATACATAAAGTATGGAGACGTGCTTCAGATGCTGGGCACAAAGCATGAAGTTGATGCCTGCATGTTCCTATTGGAAAACGACGAAGCCATCAGATATACGGAGACAGAAGACAAGACGCTCAAGGACTTCATGTATGGTCAGAGGTTTGAAGGAGTGCCTGAAGAGGGCGAACTTGTCTGCGTGCCTATCATACTGAAAGCAGACTCGAAGTTTATTCGAAAATCAATAAGGAATTGCGGTTTGCGTCAGGCATTCGGAGCCACGATAATAGGTATCGAGCGCGAAGCTCTTCCGATGGTCAGCCCTGACATCGATACAGTCCTCGCCAAGGACGATATTCTCTGGCTTATCGGAGGCTCATTGATGGTCAACAAGCTAATAAGAAGCGGCCTCATGGACAAGTAGGGGAGGGCACCGTTAAAAATTTAACAAAAACAGGACCGGAATCAATTGATCTTCTGATCTCCGGTCCTGTTTTTATGCACATAATAATGAACAATTATGGACGGAAAAAAGAACAAGAAAAAAGCCGCAAATGGCTTGACTGCAAGGCTCATCGTGATAAAATGGACAAGGCGCAAAGTGTGTTAACATAGCGTTAATAATTTAACAAATCACACGGCGCCATATAATTTGTTTAAGTATGTATACAAAATACATTAGCAGTAACTAGTTCAGTTTATGGAGGAAAACATTATGACAATGGAATCAGCTAAGCAGATTCTTGCGCTCCTGCCGGGCGTGGATTGCGGCGGATTCGGCGGATGCGGATATCCGACCTGTCAGGCCTGTGCAGAGGCCATAGCAGAAGGCGGTCCGATCACGCTGTGTCCTGCAGCTAACAGCGAGGCAGTAGCAGGAATTGCCCAGATCCTGGGAGTAGAGCCTGTCGAAGTTGAGCCTATGATCGCTCACGTCAAATGCGCAGGATGCTCTTCAGGAAAGGAACGCTTCGCGGCAGCTTTCTGTGAGAGCTGCGACGCCGCTAAGAAGGCGGGATTCGCGAAGGGTGAATGCCAGTACGGCTGCATTGGTCTGGGAACATGTATCGACAGATGCAAGTTC
>JAFYJM010000035.1 GCA_017538125.1 Bacillota bacterium | reverse complement strand
GTATTTCCCGATCTCCTTGGTGCTGGTCGTATAGCTCGGGAGCCTGCCTATGATCTCATCGAGCCTGGAGACGAATTCCGGCACATTGACATTCATCTTCTCGAAGAGCTTGGGCGTGACCCCGTCTTTCTGTGTCAGCAGACTGCGCATGAGGTGGACAGGCTCGATCTGCGGATTGGAGTGTTCCTCGGTCAGTCTCTGCGCATCCTGTATCGCTTCAATGGATTTCTGGGTGTATTTCTGTAGATTCATGTTCTTTCCCTCCATTTCATGATTACTTGGTATCTCAATGAGAAATCCGGCGAAAACTCGCCGGATTTCAAGAAAGCATTTTGCCTGGATATTACATATCACATCGGGCACGTGCATTCAAGACAATTAATCGGCCTGTAATCTTTCTAATTCTATATTAACATACTCCTTTAGGGGAAGATTTACAGATTTAATTCTAAATAATCTGAGATATGTTTGTGCGCAATGATATAATGATTCAGTTTTTAGTGTAGCTTTCGGAGGAAATATGAAAACAGCACTGGCTATTATTATTTTTATAAGCAGCATATTCGTAGTCGTATCCGTGGTCCTTCAGGAAGGCAAGGACGAAGGCCTATCCAGCGCGATAACCGGCAATACGAACCTGTTCGGCAAGGGCAGGGAAAGGACTCTGGACGCGACGCTCCAGAGGATAACCGTCATTGCCGGGGCCGTCCTCGGCATCGCCGTCTTTGCGATGGGGGTATTCTTTAAATAGTATCACTAGAAGAAACCAGCTAAAAGCAGATGGCTTTAGGGGCATATATGTGATCTGCTGCAGGGCAGAACAGAACGGTACTGCGGTCCGGTTCTGATGAAGACCGATCAATAACGCAAAATGGCGGTACAGCTTTCAGGGCTGTACCGCCATTATTTGTTTCGTTTGGTTGTGCCTCATCCCGACCTGCAGAGCCTGCCGAAGCTTATTCACTGATATTCATCTTCAGATAAGCTTCTATGAATCCGCTTATGTCACCGTCCATGACTGCCTGTACATTCGCTGTCTCAAACTTGGTACGGTGGTCCTTCACCATCGTGTACGGGCAGAATACATAGGATCTTATCTGGTTTCCCCACGCGATCTGGCCGTAGTCGCCCTGGAGCTCTGAGAGCTTTTCCTTATGCTCTTCCTCCATGAGCGCGGTCAGCTTAGAGATAAGGATCTGCATGGCCTTGTCCTTGTTCTGGAACTGGCTGCGCTCGTTCTGAACCGCGACTACGATCCCCGTCGGGATATGAGTTATCCTTACGGCAGAGTCCGTTTTGTTGACCTTCTGGCCTCCCGCGCCGGTCGACCTGTAGGTATCTATCCTCAGATCCTTGGGATCGATCTCGACTTTTTCTGTGTTCTCTATCTGCGGAATGATATCCACCGACACGAACGAGGTCTGGCGCCGTGAGTTCGAGTCAAAAGGAGAGATACGTACCAGCCTGTGGACTCCTTTTTCGCTCTTCAGGTAACCGTATGCATTTGCACCCTCAAAGAGCAGCGTCGCGCTCTTTATGCCGGCCACATCGCCGGGAAGGCTTTCAAGCACTGTTACTTTGAGCTTATTGCGTTCGGCGTACCTGAGATACATCCTCATGAGCATTTCCGCCCAGTCCATTGATTCGGTCCCGCCTGCTCCGGGGTGGATGGCGAGGATGGTGTCGTTGGCATCGTATTCACCCTTCAGGAGGGTCGCGAGCTTGAACGAAGCGAACAGCTCATTAAGTTCGTCAAAGCCCTTATTCAGCTCTGCTTCGTTTTCTTCATTCGGGTCGTCGTCGTAGAATTCCACGAGGATCTTCACTTCATCGCATTTATCCCGCACTTCGGCGTAGGATTCTTCCTTGGCTTTAAGCACCTTGATCCGCTGGACGACCTGGCGTGAGCCTTCGGCGTCGTCCCAGAATCCGGAGGAACCCATTTTGTTTTCTAATTCTTCCCGTTCTTCTTTGGCGCCTGCGACGTCAAAGAGAACACCCCATTTCTTCGATCTGCGTATCTATTTCCGCAACCTGTTTCTTCAGTTCGTCAATAAACAGCATTAGATCATCACATCCTTCCTGTTATGGATTTTATTCGGACGTCAGTCCTTGAAAAGGCCCTTGCCGCAGCACTGCTTGTATTTCTTGCCGCTGCCGCACGGACATTTCGCGTTTTTGGCTATCGGTTTGTCTCCCGGTTTCGGGACGTATCTCTTTACTACGGTCGCAGACTTTCCGTCGCCTGCGCTGGCTGCAGGCACTTTTCTGTCGGCGGGGGCCTTTTCGTCTCCCAGCCTGAAATTGTACATCAGCCTGACGGTCTCCTCCCTGATGGTGTCGTTCATCTGCTCGAACATCTGGAAGCCCTCGTTCGTATAAGCCTGTACCGGATCCTGCTGGCCGTAAGCCCTAAGGCCGATGCCGTCTCTGAGCTGGTCCATATCGTCGATATGCGCCATCCAGTTGTTGTCCACGACGGTAAGCAGGATCAGCCTTTCTACCTGCCTCATCCGTTCGCTGCCGATCTCCTCCTCGCGTTTGCTTCGTGAGGACATCATCGCGCTTACAGCTTCCTCGATGAGCTTTTCATTATCAGCGCCGGGAGTGAAGTCCACGTCTACCCTGTATTCGGACAGGAACTTCTCATGCAGTTTTGCGGTATCGGCTTTTTCCTCTGTTCCGAAATTGTCGCTGTTCACGATCTCTTCGCAGATCTGCTCGATATATCCGTCTATGACGGCGCTGATATCCCTGCCTTCCAGCACCTCTCTTCTCTGGGCGTAGATGATCTCCCTCTGCTTGTTCATCACGTCGTCATACTGGAGCACGTATCTTCTGGTGGCGAAGTTGCGCCCTTCGACTGTCTTCTGGGCATTCTCGATCCCTTTGTTGAGGATGCCTGCTTCCAGAGGCATATCGTCGTCGATCTTGAGCTTGTTGGCGAGCGCCAGCGTCGCTTCGCTGCCGAAGAGCCTCATCAGGTCGTCTTCCAGCGATATGAAGAACTGGCTGGAACCGGGATCTCCCTGGCGTCCCGCGCGGCCTCTGAGCTGATTGTCGATGCGGCGGCTCTCATGGCGTTCGGTCCCTATGATGTGCAGTCCGCCGAGTTCCCTGACGCCTTCTCCGAGCACGATGTCCGTGCCTCTTCCGGCCATGTTGGTGGAGATGGTCACTGTATCTTTCTGCCCGGCCTGTGCGACTATCTCGGCTTCTTTCTCGTTGTTTTTGGCGTTGAGCACGCTGTGCTGTATGCCTGCGCGTTTTAACAGCCTGCTCAGGTATTCGCTCTTTTCGATGGATATTGTGCCTACGAGGATAGGCTGCCCGGTAGCGTGGCGGCGCTTTATCTCCTCGACGACTGCATTGAATTTGGCCTTCTCCGTCTTATATACCTGGTCGTTCAGGTCCTGGCGGATCATCGGCCTGTTGGTCGGGACGCAGACTACCTTCATGTTGTATATAGACTCGAATTCCCTCTCTTCGGTCTTCGCCGTGCCCGTCATGCCGCTGATCTTGTTGTAGAGCCTGAAGAAGTTCTGGAAGGTGATGGTCGCCATGGTGACGCTCTCCCCGGCAACTTTGACATGCTCCTTTGCTTCGATGGCCTGGTGGAGGCCTTCATTGAAACGCCTTCCCGGCATCAGACGGCCGGTGAATTCGTCCACTATGATGACCTGGCCGTCGCGCACGACGTAATCCACATCCTTCTTCATGACGAAGCGGGCTTTGAGCGCCTGGTTGATGTGATGGCGCAGCGTCAGGTTCTCCAGGTCGCTCAGGTTGTCGATCCTGAAATACTTTTCGGCTTTTGCGGTTCCTTCCTCGGTCAGAGTCGCAGTATGTTCTTTTTCTTCGAGGGTATAATCCCTGTCCCGTATCAGCCTTGAGGCAAACGCGTCCGTCTGGTTGTACAGCTCGGTATTCTCCCTTGAGCTTCCGGAGATAATCAGGGGAGTGCGGGCCTCGTCGATCAGGATGGAGTCGACCTCGTCGATGATCGCATAATTGAGTTCTCTCATCACCAGCGAATCGCTGGTCT
>JAFYJM010000034.1 GCA_017538125.1 Bacillota bacterium | reverse complement strand
TCTTTCCCGAATAAAAGGCCGCCGGTGAGCGGCCCATGCTTTTTATTTATAATACTTGACAGCGCTCTCAAAGAGCTTCATGTCATAGTTTCCGGGTACATTCTTATAGAGCCCGTAGCCTATCCTCTCGGCGTGTCCCATCTTGCCGATGACCCTTCCTCCCGGAGAGATCAGTCCTTCGATGGCCATATCAGAACCGTTTGGATTGAACTGGATATCGTTCGTGGCATTACCGTCAAGATCGACGTACTGGGTCATGATCTGACCATTGTTCTCGAGCTTCTGAAGGACATCTTTAGGTGCCATGAATCTGCCTTCTCCATGAGAAACTGGCACCTGATAGACGTCGCCTACCTTACATGCGGTGAGCCATGGCGACTTCACTGAGGCCACGCGTACGTTCACGATCTTTGACTGGTGACGAGCGATCTTGTTGAATGTGAGAGTCGCACAGTTCTCGTCGGTGTCCATGATCTTTCCGAACTCCACGAGACCGAGTTTGATCAGAGCCTGGAAACCGTTGCAGATACCTGCCATGAGACCGTCGCGTTCTTCAAGAAGTTCGGTGACCGCATCTTTGATCTCAGCATTTCTGAAGAAAGCAGTGATGAACTTGCCCGACCCGTCCGGCTCGTCGCCTCCGGAGAAGCCTCCGGGTATGAAGATCATCTGGCTCTCGCGGATCTTAGAAGCGAAGTCCTCGACAGACCTTGCAACTCTGGCTGACGTGAGGTTATTTATTACGAAGATCTCAGGTTCTGCCCCGGCCTCTTGGAAAGCCTTGGCTGAATCGTATTCGCAGTTTGTACCGGGGAATACCGGGATGAGCACCCTTGGTCTCGCAGTCTTGATGTGCGAGCTGTATACCTGAGCCTCTTCAGGCACATAGCTCACATTATGAGGTTCTTCTCCTCCCTGCTCTATGTTGCAGGGATATACGGACTCGAGCTTGCCTTCGTAGATGTCCAAGAGTTCGTCGAGGCTGAGTAAAGTATCGCCGTAAGTGATACTCTTCTCATCAGTAGTTTCTCCGATCTCCATACATTCGGCACCATCAGTCCTTAAGATCTCGCTTACGACCTTATCTTCGCCTTCGGATACCTCCAAAATGAAACTTCCGTAGCTGTAACCGAAGATCTCATCCATCGACAGGCTTCCGTTGAATCTGAAACCGATCATGTTGCCCATCGCCATCGTGAGAATCGCTTCAGCTATACCACCGTAACCCGGCGTGTAGATCGCATCAGCGAGTCCTCTCTTGGATACGTCATAGACAGCATCAAAAATGTGTTTCATGGTGCTTCCCGAAGGAAGTCCCTTTTCATCCAGTCTGGGCTTTACCAGGATGACCTTTCTTCCGGGCATCTTGAATTCAGGGCTTACGACTCGATCGATGCTTCCTGTGGTAACAGCAAAAGATATCAGCGTCGGAGGTACGTGTATATCCTCGAAAGTTCCCGACATAGAGTCCTTGCCGCCGATAGCGGCTGCTCCGATGTCCATCTGAGCGTCAAACGCTCCGAGCACCGCGGAGAGCGGTATGCCCCACTTCTTAGGGTCTCTGCCGAGTTTCTCAAAGTATTCCTGGAAGGAAAGATATACGTCTTTGAACTCTGCGCCAGATGCGATGAGTTTGGATACGGATTCAATCACAGCCAGATAAGCGCCGTGATAAGGCGACTTCTCTGTGATATACGGATTGTAGCCGTAGGACATGAAGCTTACTGTTCTCGAGTCCTTATCCTCAGATGATATCTTGTTGACCATGGCCTGAAGAGGAGTTCTCTGATATTTGCCTCCGAAAGGCATCAGTACAGTCCCCGCTCCGATCGTAGAGTCAAATCTTTCGCTCAGGCCGCGCTTGCTGCATACGTTCAAATCGCCTGCCAAAGCTTTATAGTTATCGGCGAAATCAGGCCCGACCTCCTTATCAAAAGATTGTGCCTTGGGAACTTCTGCCGTTATGTGCTTCTCGGCTCCATTGGAGTTAAGGAACTCTCTTGAAATGTCTACTATCTCCTTGCCGTTCCACACCTGAACAAGTCTGTCGGTGTCTGTGACGCTTGCTACGACAGTCGCCTCGAGGTTTTCTGCTTCTGCCAGCTTCATGAAAGCTTCTGCGTTATCAAGGCTCACTACAACGGCCATTCTTTCCTGTGACTCTGAAATGGCAAGTTCAGTACCGTCAAGGCCCTCATACTTCTTCGGCACCTTGTTGAGATCGATGTCAAGGCCGTCCGCAAGTTCTCCGATAGCGACCGATACGCCGCCTGCACCAAAGTCGTTGCAGCGTCTTATCATGCGTGAAGCCTCAGGATTTCTGAACAGTCTCTGGAGCTTTCTCTCCTCCGGAGCGTTACCCTTCTGGACTTCAGCTCCGCATGACTCGAGTGATTCCACATTATGAGACTTGGACGAACCCGTAGCTCCGCCGCAACCGTCTCTTCCGGTCTTGCCGCCGAGAAGGATAACTACGTCACCCGGCTCAGGTGTCTCGCGTATGACGTTTTCGGCAGGAGCGGCTGCGATGACCGCGCCGACCTCCATGCGCTTCGCAACGTAACCGGGATGATAGATCTCGTCTACCTGCCCAGTAGCAAGGCCGATCTGATTACCGTATGAACTGTATCCTGCAGCAGCAGTAGTGACTAGTTTCCTCTGAGGAAGTTTGCCCGGGATCGTCTCCGATACCGGCTTGAGCGGATCTCCGGCACCTGTCACGCGCATCGCGGCATATACATAAGATCTTCCCGACAGTGGGTCGCGGATAGCACCGCCTATACAGGTGGCAGCGCCTCCGAAAGGCTCGATCTCCGTAGGATGATTGTGTGTCTCATTTTTGAAAAGCAGGAGCCAGTCTTCAGGCTCATCTTCACCCGCCATCTCGACCTTCATCTTGATCGTGCAGGCGTTTATCTCTTCAGACTCGTCCAGCTTGTCCATCAGACCCTTCGCCTTGAGCGCCTTCGCCGCCAGAGTGCCGATATCCATCAGGCTTACAGGCTTCTTGCGGCCGAGTTCTTTGCGGGTCGAAATATATCTGTCATAGGCTTCCTGAAGGAAATCATCCTCGAAGGTCACCTTATCTATTATCGTATTGAAAGTCGTGTGTCTGCAGTGATCTGACCAGTAAGTGTCGATCATCCTGATCTCTGTGATCGTAGGCTCCCTTCTCTCTGAAAGGAAATACTCTCTGCAGTATATAAGGTCTCCCAGATCCATCGCAAGGCCCAGATCCTCTATCAGTTTCTGAAGAGCATCATCATCCATGAATCTGAATCCTTCGATGACATCGACTTCAGTCGGTATCTCGTACTTTATCTCAAGAGTCTCCGGAAGTTCCATGGACGCTTCTCTGGCTTCCACGGGGTTGATCACGTATTTTTTGATGTTTGCAAGTTCATCTTCTCCTAAACTTCCGTAAAGCGCGTAGACCTTGGCAGATCTGATATCAGGCCTCTCGCCCTTCGAGATCAGCTGGATGCATTCTGATGCCGAAGCCGCTCTCTGATCGAACTGTCCGGGCAGATATTCCACCGCGAACACGTAGTCTGCTTCAGGCACTTCAGTCATCGTATCATCGAGCTGCGGTTCGCTGAAGACGGTTCCCACGGCATAGTCAAAAAGTTCTTTATCCAGTCCTTCGCAGTCATATCTGTTCAGAAGCCTTACTTTAGAGAGCCCTTTGATGCCCAGGAGTTCTCTGATGTCTCCTGCCAATGCCCTGGCCTCATTGTCCAGGCCCGGTTTCTTTTCCACATAGATTCTGTAAACCATTGTTTCACCTTTCCTTATGGTCAATTATCCGCTTCGAGAGCGCGCTTGCCGATGTCCTTACGGTAATAGGCATTGGCGAAGCTAACGGACTTAACGGTATCGTAAGCCTTCTCTATGGCCTCTTTAAGTGTGTCGCCTGTCTCGGTCACGCCGAGCACGCGGCCTCCGTTTGTAAGAAGCCTGCCATCATCGCTCAATTTAGCTCCGGCTACGTAAATATTCCTGTCAGCAGGCATGGTGATCTCGAAGCCTTTCTCATACTTCTCGGGATATCCGTCGGAAGCCATGACCACACAGCAGGCATATTTATCAGCGAACTTCACTTCCGCCTTGTCAAGTTCACCGTCATATATCTTAAGCATTATATCCAGAAGATCAGACTCAAGGAGCGGCAGCACTACCTGTGTCTCCGGATCGCCGAATCTGCAGTTATATTCTATTACCTTAGGTCCTTTGGGAGTGATCATGAGACCGAAGTAAAGGCAGCCTGTAAAGGTCCTTCCTTCTTCGTTCATGGCGTTTATCGTAGGAAGGAAGATCTTCTCCATGCATTCAGCAGCGACTTCAGGGGTATAGTAAGGATTCGGAGCCACGGTTCCCATGCCGCCTGTGTTCAGGCCCATGTCACCGTCATGAGCACGTTTGTGGTCCATCGATGATACCATCGGGACGAGGGTCTTGCCGTCTGTGAAACTCAGCACTGAAACTTCAGGTCCGGTCAGGAATTCCTCGATCACTATCTTATCGCCGCTCTTGCCAAAAGCTTTGTCCTCCATCATCGTGTGGACAGCTTTAACTGCATCCTCTCTTGTCTCGCAGATCAGCACTCCCTTACCGAGAGCCAGGCCGTCCGCCTTGACCACGATCGGGATGTCACAGATCTCGACATATTTAAGAGCAGACTCCATGTCAGTGAAAGTCTCATAAGCCGCTGTCGGGATGCCGTACTTCTTCATGAGGTCTTTAGAGAAGGCCTTGCTACCTTCGATGATCGCAGCCTTGCTGTCCGGTCCGAAGGTTTTGATACCTGCTTCTCTAAGAAGATCCACAGCGCCCATGACCAAAGGATCGTCCGGCGCTACCACGCAGAAGTCTATCTTCTCTGCTACAGCGAAGTCTCTTATCGCTTCTATGTCTTTTGCTCCTATGTCCACTAAGGTCGCATCGGCTGCGATGCCGCCGTTACCGGGCGCGGCGAAGATCTCACCGCACATAGGGCTCTTTTTAAGCGCTTTAACGATGGCGTGCTCTCTGCCGCCTCCGCCCACTACTAAAATCTTCATAAAAACTCCGATCCGCCGCTTGATATCGCGGCTCATCATCAGTGATGGAAAAGTCTCATGCCTGTGAAGGCCATGACCATTCCGAATCTATTGCAGGTCTCTATAACGTTATCGTCTCTCACGGATCCTCCGGGCTGGGCCACGTAGGTGACTCCGCTCTTGGCCGCGCGTTCGATGTTGTCACCGAACGGGAAGAAAGCGTCCGATCCAAGAGCCACGCCCTTCAGGCTTCCGAGATATGCTCTCTGCTCATCTCTGGTGAATGGTTCAGGTTTTTCTGTAAACAGCCTCTCCCAGTTACCTTCGCCGATCACATCATCATAATCCTCAGAGAGATAGATATCGATCGCATTATCTCTGTCAGGACGTCTCACTTCATCTTTGAAAGGAAGTCCCAGCACCCTGTCATGCTGCCTCAGGTGCCACTTATCAGCCTTATCGCCGGCAAGACGAGTGCAGTGGATCCTGGACTGCTGTCCCGCACCAACGCCGATCGCCTGGCCGTCCTCAGCGAAGCACACTGAATTGGACTGTGTATATTTGAGAGTGATCAGAGCGATGACCATGTCACGCATCGCCTCTTCAGGAAGCTCCTTGTTTTCGGTCACGATGTTCGTGAACAGTTCAGGCCCTATCCTGAAGTTATTGTGCCCCTGCTCGAAAGTCACTCCGAAGACCTGCTTGGTTTCAAGGGGAGCGCATTCATAATCAGGATCTATCTTTATGATAGTATAATTGCCTTTCTTCTTAGACTTTAAGATCTCAAAAGCTTCCGGTTCAAAGTCAGGCGCGATGATACCGTCGGATACTTCTCTCTGGATGAGTCTGGCGCAGGTAACGTCCACCTTGTCAGATATAGCGATCCAGTCTCCGAAGGAACTCATGCGGTCCGTACCTCTCGCTCTGGCATATGCAGTCGCAGTCTCAGAATCGTCCAAACCTTCGATATCATCAACAAAGAATGCCCTCTTCTGCTTATCCGTCATCGGATTGGCTACAGCGGCTGAAGTGGGGCTCACATGCTTAAAAGACGTGGCCGACACCATGCCTGTAGCTTCCTTAAGTTCCTTGACTAGCTGCCAGCTGTTCATGGCATCCAGAAGGTTTATGTAACCTGCCCTTCCGTTAAGGATCTCAAACGGAAGGTCGGAGCCGTCAGCCATGTATACTTTTGCGGGGAACTGGTTGGGGTTGCAGCCGTATTTAAGTTGATACTCTTTCATTTCAATGCTCCTTGAAATCTGTGTTCAGCAGTTTTTGTTGATCAAAAAACTCTCGTACTCGCCCGTCAGAAGATCAGTATATCTCACATAGATGGATATCTTATTGTCTTCATTCAGGGTGTTCCATATCTCTTCCAAAAGCTCCTCCGGATCATCGGGGATAGCCACACGTCTCGGCTCGCCCTGGAAAGTCGGGAGCGGATCTCCATTCATTTCATATGTATGGATGAAATGCCCAAGCCCATGAGTTGATGGATATGACCACGTGTATCTGACGCAGTCAGAACCGATGGCATCCACGCTCTTAAGTATGCTCATCTCATATGTGAAGTCGCCTTTGGTCTCAACATTCGTGCCGAAGGTCAGCATCCCACTGATCCTCGGAGTCCAGTTAGGGCCGTCAGGCTCGAAGAATCTGGTCTCAAGGGCAGCCTTGAATGATCTTCCCTCGTTTACGTAATCTCTTATGGTATCGGTCTGATCGCCGTTAGTAACGATCAGCTTGTTTCCTACTGTCCTCACAGGCGCGTAGATTATGAGGCTTGGATCTCCCACTTTGCTTTCATCGAAGGGATAGATGATAACGTCGTCGCCCTTTTCTTTAAAGATACGATTTCTGGAGTTCTCACTTCTTCCCATAATGAAATAAGCGATGGCGGCCTTTAATCCGTCCGGCGTCGTTCCGATCACGATGCCTCTTCCCTGATAGTCGTTACCCTGGAGGATCTCACTCATTCTTCTCTTGTCGTAAATGTTCATTCTTCTCTCCTTAACTGAGCAGCTACCATCTCGCAGGCCCGAGGCAGTATTATCCACTCTGCTTCTTCCATTACTCTTCTCTGAAGAGTTTCAGGCGTATCGCCGTCTTTTACTTCCACGGCTTTCTGAAGTATTATCTTTCCGCCGTCCGGTATCTCGTTCACATAGTGCACAGTTGCTCCGGTCACCTTGACGCCGTACTCCAGAGCCGCCTCATGCACGTGCAGCCCATAGAAGCCCTTACCGCAGAATGAAGGGATCAGAGCCGGATGCACGTTTATGATGCGGTCACGGAACTCTCCGATGAAATATGGGCTCAGGATCGACATAAAGCCTGCGAGGACTATCATGTCGATCTCAGCATCCTTCAGAATGCCGATAAGAGCGGCCTCAAAATCACGGCCGCTTTCATAGTCGCGTCTCAAAACCACTCTCGTTTCGATGTTATTGTTTTTTGCGCGGGTCAGTGCGTAGGCCTCGGCATTGTTAGAGACCACGAGTCTGATGGTACCGGAATGTATTATACCTGCCTTCTCAGCGTCTATTAGCGCCTGAAGATTGGTGCCGCCTCCCGATACCAGTACCGCGATTTTTATTTTTTTCATGACCTGCTCCTACAGCAAAACCACTTTTTCGTCTGAATCAGTCTCAGCGATCACGCCCATGACGTAAGCATCCTCACCATTCGCCCTGAGTATCTCAAGTGCCTTTTCTGCCTGATCGGCAGGTACTACGACGCTCATACCGACGCCCATGTTGAAGGTGTTGAACATGTCGCGTTCGGGGATGCCGCCGGTCTCCATGATAAGCTTGAATATGGGCAGGATCCTGAGAGCCGACTTGTCTATCCTGGCCTGGAACCCGTCAGGAATGCTCCTAGGGATGTTCTCGTAGAAGCCGCCTCCTGTTATATGCGACACAGCTCTCACATCCACTTCTTCCATGAGCTTGAGCATGGGCTTAACATAGATCTTCGTCGGTGTGAGAAGCGTCTCTCCGAGAGACTTGCCTCCGAGGGCATCTACAGGAGCCTTTAGGTCCGCGTTCTCCACGTCGAATACTTTTCTCACCAGAGAGAAGCCGTTGGAATGCACGCCTGAAGAAGGAAGCGCGATCACAGCGTCACCCTCCTTCATTGAGTTTTTATCAAGGACCTTTGACTTGTCCACAGCGCCGACCGTGAAGCCGGCCAGATCATACTCATCCACCGGATAGAAACCGGGCATTTCTGCGGTCTCACCACCTATGAGTTCGGCTCCGGACTGGACACAGCCTTCAGCTACGCCTGAGACGATATCTGCTATCTTCTCGGGATAGTTCTTGCCGCAGGCTATATAGTCTAAGAAGAAAAGCGGCTTGGCTCCTACGCAAAGAACATCGTTCACGCACATCGCCACGCAGTCTATACCGACCGTATCATGTTTGTCCATAAGAAACGCCAGCTTGAGTTTGGTTCCTACGCCGTCGGTTCCTGAAACCAGTACAGGATGCGGCATATCGGTAATATCAAGTTCAAACAAGCCTCCGAAGCCGCCAATATCAGAAGAGTGTCCCTCGAGCATCGTGCGAGCAACATGCTTCTTCATTAGTTCCACAGCCTTGTAGCCTGCGGTGATATCCACACCGCTGGCCGCATAACTTTCAGATCTTGATTTCTCGTTCATATCGGTAAACCTTTCAATTAATTATTCTTTGCCGTTCCAGCAATAAGTGCAGAGTTTGCACGGATCTATGCCTATCGCCTCTAAAACGCCTTCCAGCGACTGGAATTCGAGCGAATCGAAGTTCATTTTTTTGCATATGGCAGCTCTTAAGTTCTTGCCTCTTTCGGTCTTTCCGTCGCTGTACTCATCGATGTGTTCAAGCCCTTCCTGTCCTTCAAGTTCCACGATGATGCGCCTTGCCAGAAGTTCCATTTCGTTCTTGGAAGATGAGAAATTGAGGTACTTGCAGCCGTACATGATGGGCGGACATGCCGATCTCATATGAACTTCTCTCGCGCCGTTTTCGTAGAGGAAATCAACGGTCTCCTTAAGCTGGGTGCCGCGTACGATCGAATCGTCCACGAACATCAGGCTCTTGCCTTCGATTAGTTCGGGTACAGGCACCTGCTTCATCCTGGCTACCTTGTTTCTCTCGCTCTGATCTGCAGGCATGAAACTTCTCGGCCAGGTGGGAGTATACTTGATAAACGGTCTGGTGAAAGGCAGATGGGATTCGTTGGAATAGCCTATCGCGTGCGGTGTCCCGGAATCAGGCACTCCGCATACAGCGTCGAGTCTTTCCACTATGCCGCGCTCCATGTCATCACGAGCCATTATCTCGCCGTTCTTATATCTCATCTGCTCAACGTTCACTCCCTCATAGTTGGAGTTGGGGTAACCGTAATATGACCAGAGGAAGGAACAGATACGCATCTCCTTGCCGGGTTTTCTGAGCACCTTAAGTCGTCCGGCAGAGATCTCAACGATCTCACCGGGACCGAGTTCTTTGTAATCATCATAGCCCAGCTTTTTATATGCGAATGATTCGAAAGACACGCAGAATCCGTCCTCGTTCCTTCCGATGAGCACCGGAAGTCTTCCCATCTTGTCACGGGCAGCGTAAAGCTTGCCGTTTCCTCCGAGGATCAGTATGGACATGGTGCCCTTGATCTTGTCCTGTGCGAAGGCAATGCCGTCGGCAATGTTGTCCTTTTCATTTATAAGGGAAGCGACGAGTTCAGTGGAGTTGACCTTGCCGCCTGTCATGGCGTTGAAATGTCCGCCGAAGCGAAGCAGATATTCATCGATCAGCTCCTGCTCGTTCTGTATAAGTCCCACAGAACAGATCGCGTAGGCTCCGAAGCCTCCGCGTATCAGTATCGGCTGAGGGTCGGAGTCTGAGATAGCTCCGATCACCGCGTTTCCCTTCATTTCATGAAATATATTCTCAAATTTGGTTCTGAATGGGGAGTTCTCGATATTATGGATCTCGCGCTGAAGGCCTTTGCCATTAGCGTCATAGGCAGCCAGACCACCTCTTCTTGTACCTAGATGTGAATGATAATCCGTCCCGAAGAACACGTCTGACAGCGCGTCATATTTCGATACTACTCCAAAAAATCCACCCATATGGTTTTCCTCCTGAGTTCAGATAATTAAGCAAAGAAAAGTTCGTTGAGTTCAAGAGGCTGGATGTATTCGCCATCCTTGTATACTCTCATATTACCGGAAGCGATCTCGTCGATGAGCATTACATCACCGTTCGCGTCATAACCAAACTCGAACTTGATGTCATAAAGATCAAGTCCCTTTTCCTTAAGATCGTCAGCTACGATCTGGGTGATCTTCTGGGTCATCTCCTTGATATCGTCATACTGCTTCTCGTTCATGATGCCGAGAACTACGAGACCGTCCTTGGTTACCAGCGGATCGCCCTTCTCGTCATTCTTGAAGGTCATCTCAACGTATGCGGGAAGAGGTGCGCCGAGTTCAATGTATTCACCGTATCTCTTAAAGAAGCTTCCGACAGCTCTGTGTCTGCAGATGACTTCGAGGCCATGTCCGAATACCTTGGCAGGCTTGACTTCCATCGTCGTATTCTCAAGGTCAACGGAAACGAAGTGAGTCCTGATCCCCTGCTCGTTGATCTTCTTGAAGAAGTAATCAGTCATTCTGAGGTTGATGTCGCCGACTCCCTCGATGGTAAGTCCGATGGAGTTCTCGCCGGGGTCAAAGACTCCGTCCTTGCCGGTAACGTCATCCTTGAATTTAAGGAGATAGTTTCCGTTTTCGAGTTCAAATACGTTCTTGGTTTTTCCGGTGTAGACTAATTTCATTTCCATTGTGTTTTCTCCTTTTTTATATAATTGAAAAATGTTTAACGATTGAATTCCGCCTCGATCCTGGCGTTCTTCTCGAGGACCTTGGCATGGTCGGATGCGCGCCTTGCTTTGATTTTGTCCCTGAGCTCAGGGTCAGACAAAGCGAGCATCTCTATACAAAGCAAAGCGGCATTGGCTGCTCCGTTTATCGCCACCGTAGCCACAGGTATGCCTGTGGGCATCATTACGGTGGAAAGCAAAGCATCCATGCCGTCCAGATTGTTTGAACTTACGGGCACGCCCACTACAGGGAGCGTGGTATTGGCTGCGACGGCTCCTGCCAGGTGTGCCGCCATACCGGCTATGGCTATGATAGCGCCGAAGCCGTTTTCTTCTGCATTTATTGTAAAGTCTCTGGCCTCCTCGGGAGTTCTGTGTGCCGAATAGACGTGTACCTCATAAGGCACTCCGAATTCCTCGCAGATGTCCACGGCTTTCTTTGCTGTCTGGAGGTCGCTGTCGGACCCCATGATGATACCGATCTTTTTCATTTTCGTCTCCCATTCCGGCCGTGAAAGTGATTCAAGGCCAAACTTCCACATATAATGTTTATATTAAGATTTTATCAAATAGGCCATTCAAAATAAACATTTTTTTGCTAATTCTTGAGCAAATAATACAATAAAAAAATGATTATTCGCTATATTTCGAACTATAATTATACTATATTAAATATCATTCGTGAAAATGTGGCGGTTTAACCAAACTTTATCATATTAAAGCCCAAAAAACCTCCATAACACGAATGATACAAACTTCAGCCCTGCAAAAAACAAAAGACCCGCAGTCCTCAAACTGCGGGTCATGCCGACTATCTTACTTCTTTTGATTTGATCTTAGCAGCCTTACCTGTTCTCTGACGCATGTAGTTGAGCTTAGCTCTTCTTACGTCTCCGCGTCTTACGATCTCGATCTTCTCGATCTTGGGTGAATGAAGCGGGAATGTCTTCTCTACGCCTACACCGTTGGAGATCTTTCTTACTGTGAAAGTTTCGGAGATGCCGCCGTTCTGTCTCTTCAGAACGAAACCTTCGAAGACCTGTACTCTTTCACGGTTACCTTCTTTGATCTTGATATGAACACGTACTGTGTCGCCGATACCAAAAGCAGGGATGTCATTTCTCTCATATTCCTGAGTGATCGATTTCATAAGATCCATAATTATTTCCTCCTTCCCTCCAAGACGTTCATGGCTGCGGCATTGTGCTCAAGGCCTTCAGATCCTTGTGCCGCATAGGCTCCCAGAGGACCGCCCG
>JAFYJM010000033.1 GCA_017538125.1 Bacillota bacterium | reverse complement strand
TCCTATACCCTGCTGTCCGCGGATGACAAGAGGAATTTTGGCCTTTCCGCCGAAAATATATCTGGTCTTGGCGACCTGGTTGATTATCTGGTCCATGGCAACGAAGGTGAAGTCCATGTACATCAATTCTACGACGGGACGCATTCCCACGCAGGCTGCGCCCAGTCCGGCGCCTATCATTTCCTGTTCGGAGATAGGTGTGTTGAAACATCTCTCAACTCCGAACTCATCTGCGAGACCTCTGGTGCATCCGAAGATGCCTCCCAGAACCTCAACGTCCTCGCCCATTACGAAGACTCTTTCGTCGCGTCTCATTTCTTGCTGAAGCGTATCGCGAACGGCCATAGCATATGTTTTCATACTCATCTTTATTTCCTCCCTTCGCTTTAAGCTTCTTCATAGAAGACGTCATCCAGAAGATGCGCTTCATCAGGAACAGGGCTGTTCATGGCGAACTCTGCGGCCTTCTCCATCTCTTCATAGGCATCGGCTTTGATCTTTTCGAGTTCTTTCTTAGTGGCCCATCTCTTCTTGATTATCTCTTTTTCGAATCTGTCGATGGCGTCTCTCTGCTTCCACTCTGCGACCTCTTCCCTTGTTCTGTAGGGCTCCGGGTCGCCGGTCCAGTGTCCGCGATAACGACAGGTCTTAACTTCTACCAGTGAAGGTCCCTCACCCTTAAGAGCGCGCTCCTTGGCTGCCATGAAGGCCTTGTCGATATCGAACACATCATATCCGTCACAGATGTAACCGGGAATGCCGTATCCAGCAGCTCTGTCAGCGATGTTCTCGGTAGCTGTGGATTCCGAAAGAGGAACTGAAATGCCGTAGCCGTTGTTCTCACATACGAATATAACAGGAAGTTTATGAACTGCTGAAAAGTTGATGGCTTCGTGGAAAGTACCCTCGTTGGAAGCTCCGTCTCCGAAGAAGGAAACCGCAACGTTCTGACGCTTCTGCATCTTGATGGCAAGAGCAGCTCCTGTGGCGATGGGAATTCCTCCGCCTACGATGGCGTTGGCTCCCAGATTGCCTTTTTCAAGGTCTGCAATGTGCATGGAGCCTCCGCGGCCTTTACAGTAACCGGTGGCTTTGCCCATGAGCTCTGCGATTGCCAGGTCGAGCTGAGCTCCCTTGGCGATGCAGTGGCCGTGGCCTCTGTGGGTGCTCGTGATATAGTCATTATCTGTCAAAGTTGAGCAGACTGTTGCTGCGCAGGCTTCTTCACCGGTATAAAGGTGAACGGATCCCCGAAGCTTGTTTTCTTCAAATAACTTATATGCCTTTTCTTCAAAAGCACGGATCTTGTTCATGGTCTCGTAGATCCATAAGGCACGTTTCTTATCCATTGTGTTGCTCCTCTCTTTACTCTATTAGATCTCTTTGAATTTGCCGATCCCAAGGTTCTTATTGGTAGCTGCAGTTCCCTCTTCTCTGGTGGTCTGCATTCCCATAGCTGCTCTGATGGCATCTATTGTTTCGGGGATGGTAACTGATTCCTGAGGGATGTTGATCGCGTACATAATGTCGTTTCCGGACTCTACTATGGAATCTTCCCAAAGGCCGATCTCATACATGTCGCCTCTTCTGTTTCCAAGGTCACGGGCGTATTTGAACAGTGAAGCATTTCCTTTGAATCCTTCATCGATGGACACGACCCTGATCCTGGGATGCTTCTGGAAGACTGCGAGAGCCTCTTCCTTGGTGATCTTCTTTCCGCCTTTGGCAGTCGCCAGAACTGTGATGATGTGTCCGTGAGTTACAGGTGTGTGCACCAGGATGCCGGTGGCTTCCACATGAGGCATGATGGTCATAAGGTCTACGGCCTGATGCGAAGGAGCCTTGTCGATCTGGAGAGCATTGGTAAGTCCGCGGTGATAATCGCCGGGGTCAGCAACTCTTCTGATGATGGTGATCGCTACCTTCTCTATGCCGAATTCTCTGTCCAGAGCATCTACCGTACGGATAAGTCCGGTGGTGTTGCAGCTGGTGAGCTTGAGATAATTCTGGCCTACGCCCTTCTCATAGTTGGCATATCCGTGGAAAAAAACATCCGCGACGGAATTCTTCTCACCGCCCTGGAAGATGGCTTTGACTCCGTACTTATCATAATAGTTTGCCTTATTGGCAGCGCCGACTCCGCCGGGAGCGGAATCCAGCATGATATCTACTTTCTGGCATAAGTCTGCGAAGGTACCTTCAACCGGGATCTTCTTGGCGGCAAATGCAGCCTCATCAGCACCGTCTACCAGATATACCTTGTACTCAACACCGTTTGCTCCGATCATTCCCTGCTCGCGAAGAGCCTGAAGTGAAAGCGTGGGAGCGAGATCTGCGATACCTACAAGTTCCATGTCATCCTGCATAGCAACTCCATCTGCGAGACGCTGTCCGATGGTTCCGTATCCTGCTACGCCAACTTTGATTTTAGCCATTGTTTTTCTCCTTTTAATATAATGATTGGTTTGAAATGATTAACTCGGTTTATGTTTGTCATATTGTCTGACATTATTATATTTGAACATTCTTCTTTTGTCAATATTGTATGTCCAAAAATACATAAAAAGTACAAAATCCCTCAATATTAACTCTTTTCTGCAAAAAATTAAATTTTTATTTGTCTGACATATAGACAAATTCTGCGCACTGTGATATACTTTTTACAGCTTAGAATTGAAACCCGTTCGGTTATAACATATATAAAGGAGACTAACATGAGCACAGTAATCAGACAGACAACCGTGGTAGCACAGGTCATGGAGCGCATGAAGGAACTCATCGCCTCCAACAAGTATAAACCGGGAGATTATCTTCCTCCTGAAACTGACCTTGCCAAGGAATGGGGAGTTTCCCGTTCATCCATACGCGAAGCCACCAAAATATTCAATTACATGGGGCTGCTGGAATCCCATGCCGGAAGAGGCACCTTCCTCTGTGAGCGCACTCATATTTCCAGTTCTGCCCTTTCCCTGGTAGCTCTTCTTGGTAATAACGAAAGCAACGAGGTCGTGGACATGCGCTTCGCTCTGGAGCTCTGGTGTGCGCTGGATCTGGCCGCGGCATACGCAAACAAAGTTCCCGCAGCTTACACTTCCGTAGAGCATATGGATGCCCTTGTTTCCAGGATGAGCACGGCTGCTTCGGATTCGGAGCTGGTT
>JAFYJM010000032.1 GCA_017538125.1 Bacillota bacterium | reverse complement strand
GGGCACTGCTCGCCCAAAGCGTTTACTTTGATCGTTTCCATGTTGTTCTCCATTCGTTTATTTGCTATTTATCACTTAAATTCTAATCTTTCCAAAATCTATAATCCAATAGATAATCGCTATCGATTTTTGATTCGCTATAGTAAAACACCAATGCCCGACAGTTTTCTGTCGCAAACGAAAACCCCGCGCATGAAACGCGGGGCTTGGTTTGATTTTTGTTTACAGATTCTCGTAGCACCATTCTTTGCTGGTGAGCGGCATGTCCAGAGCCTCTGCGGTCGTCTTGAAGGTCAGATAGCCTTTGACGAAATCGAGGCCGTATTCGAGGCACTTGTCCTCCTGGCAGGCTTTCTTCCAGCCCTTGTTCGCGAGATCCAGAACGTACTTGATGGAAGCGTTCGACAGGGCTGCCGACGCAGTGTTGGACACAGCTGAAGGCAGGTTGGGTATGCCTATGTGGCGGATGCCCTTCTCGATGAACACCGGATCGTCGTGAGTCGTGAATCTGGAGGTCTCTATGCCTCCGCCCGGCTCAGCATCGATATCTACGATCATCGAATTCGGCTGCATGAGATCAAGCATGTCTCTGGAGATCAGCGTGAGTCCCGGGAACCACTTGACGCAGTTCAGCACGATATCGGCGTCCTTGATCTCCCTGGATATATTGGCCTTGTTCGAGTAGCATGTCCTGACATTCGGAAGCTTGTTGGCCAGTATGTCCTCCAGCTTCATGAGATCCACATCCATTAAGACTACGTCAGCATTCAGGCCGAGCGCCAGTCTGGCCGCTGCCACGCCTACGTTGCCCGCTCCGAAGATGACCACCTTCATCGGTTTCACGCCGATGGAGCCATTGATGGCTTTGCCCTTGCCGCCGAAAACGGTCTGCGAATAGAAGAGGCCGTAGAGGAAGCCGATCTCGCCGGCGATCCTTGACATCGGTTCGAGCAGGATGAAGTGCCCTCTGTCGTCCATCATGTCCTCATAGGCGATGCCGATACACTTGGAGCCGAGGATCTCCTCGGTCATGGCGCGTCTTGTGGATGAATGGATGTATGTGAAAAGTATCTGGTCTTCTCTTAAGAGTCCGAACTCGCTTGGCAGGATCTCTTTGACCTTGACCACCATCTCGCCCTTCTCGAAGCATTCCTTCTCAGAATCCACCATGATGGCGCCGGCTTCGATATATTCGCTGTCAGGATATCCTGCGGCGGCTCCGGCATCTTTTTCGACGTAGACCGTGTGTCCCGCGTCAACCAGTCTCGCGACGTTCGATGGAATTATCGCTACACGGAATTCTCCGTCCTTTATTTCTTTAGGCAAACTAATTTTCATGTTATACCTCCCGTTTTATGCGCTTGAATATATGAAAAGTGATTTAGTACAAATTGATCTCGCCCAGCATGAGTGCCATATAGCCCGCCATAGTACTGAAACTGAAAACAGGAAGCCCCGTGGCGTCCCTGATGGCCGGTCCGAAAGGCGGCAGGTCCGTGCACTCGAGCACGAAGGCTCCGATCTCGGGATGATCCTTCACTGCTCCGAGGGCTGTGCCCATGATCTCCTTTTCAACGAGGTCCATATCCACAGGCTCGTTCTCTTTCTCGAAGATGGAGTTCCACTCCGGGCAGTTCTCCAGGCCGAGAACTATGATCCTCGACATGTCGTCCACACCGCAGTAGCCGAAGTGCTCGGCGGTAAGGCTGGAGCCGTAGGCCGTCATGACTGCCACCTTCTTAGATGGCGCTATTATCTGCAGCGCAAAAGGCACCTGCAGAAGCGATGACAGGAAGACCGGTACGTCCAGTGCTTCCGATACCTACTTCTGGAAGATGGCGTTGAACCCGCAGGAGCCGGTTATAGCCTTGACGCCTTCGGCCTGCATTTCTTTGCCGATCTCGATGAAGCGGTCGCAGACCTCTTGGGACGGATGAGTAATTATCGTTTCTGTGCAGGCTCCCTCCACGTGCCTCATATCCACCTCGAAAGGATAGGATTCAGGGTTCGTGGAGTTGCCCTTCAGGGCTTCCAGCTGCATGAGGCCGCGCGGCACGTGACCTTTCTCCCAGCGGAGCAGCCCGATCTTGGCTTTGTTTGACATTGGTCCCTCCTAAGTAGTTTATCAAAAGCAAGCGGCGCGCTGCCCGGATCCGCGTCTTAAGTTTGCGGCGGACGGTGCGCGGCCGGTTATTTACTAATAATATTCACGCGTTTTGAGATCCTGATAGGCCTTGGTCGCGCTGATCAGCCTGCAGACTGAATAGTCCACAGAGAGCACCAGGCCCAGGAAGTTGCACAGCCAAATCGAGACCACCGTGAAATACAGGCAGTTCAGGATATCGATGGGGATAGGTATGCCCACCAGACTGTTCAGGTAAATATCAGGATAGAAGCAGCCGCCGATGGCGAATCTGATCCAGCAGATGTAGTAAAGCACCAGGATCACGATAGCCGCGTACAGCCAAACGTTGCCAAGGGTCTTATAGCCCATGAGCGGCAGCACGAAATTCAGCATGAGCCTGGACCAGAACTCCATCCTGGATACTTTGATGCCGGCAGTCTCCAAGTCGTCAGGCTTCGTGGCCTGCGCTTTGCGCATGAAAAGGAAGTTCGGGATGACGATCAGTATCACCGCGATCAGTCCCGGCAAAGAAAAGAAGTGCATATTGGTAAATTCGTCGAACAGTGGCAAGCAGTCCACCTCCTTCTCGCGTCATGTCTTCTTACAAAAACCTTATCACCGGCGTCTGTTTTAGTAAAATAGATAATTCTGATGGTGCAAAGTTTTCTATATATTATTATAATAGATGGTGCAAAAGGCTTCAAGAGTGTGTATTATATAATCTGACAAATAATTGTTAGCATTGGATCGATGCGAAGCGCAGGATATCGAACTAAAAACATGAGTGAAATCAAACTTGAAAACAAAATAATAGAGTTGATCCGACAGATGGTAGCTGATATCGGCCGTCCGGATCTCTTCAGAGAGCCGATGGTGGGCTTCGTGTCCGCGACGGATCCGGCTCTTCTGAACATCAAGGAGATAGTTGGCCCATGGCACGACCTGCCGGACGATCAACTCCCGGGCGCAAAAACTATCATCGCATATGCGGTGCCCTCAACCAGAGAAGTTGCGCTGGATCCGGGGATCTCGGAGTTTTCCGGGCTTTCCTGGAGCGAAGCATATATTCTGATCAACGAGCAGTTTGGGGTCATTTCAGAAGCAGTGGCAGACTATCTCAGGTCGCTCGGGTATGAAGCATCGACCGTCAAAGCGACCAATGACTATGATCCTTCTGACCCGGTATCCTCCTGGTCTCACAGGACCATGGCCTGCGCCGCGGGCTTAGGCGCATTCGGTATGAACCGGATCCTGCTTACCCGCAAAGGATCCGCAGTGAGATACTGTTCTTTGCTGACCACGGCTGAACTCAGACCCACAGGCCCTTACGACGGACCGGTCTGCCTCGGGCTCGACAAAGGGCCTTGCAGGCTATGTCTCGACGCCTGCCCGGTGAACGCCCTGACCCGCTGGTATGAGGGCGGTAAGTTCGACTGTCAGAGCCTGCAGGACGTGTACCACCAGCGCATGATCGACAAACTGTCAATAGACACTGCCGGAACCTGTGGCAAATGCATCTCCGTCTGCCCGCTGGCTTATATCGACTAGGCTGCTTACTCCGCTAAACCTTCCATATACAACAAAAGACCGCCCATCGGGCGGTCTTTTCAGTTTGATCAGTTATGCAGAATCAATTGTCATCTACTTTGATCTTCGGGTTTTGGCTGAGGGCCAGGTCGATGATCTCATCCCTGAGATTCCTTTGGAACAAAAGTCTCCGAGCCATAAGGTTCTCCTTAGTGAAGTGTATGCCCACCTTGCCGGGGTCTTTCGGGGAGTACTCGCAGAAGATCTCCATGACATCCTCCCAGGCCCAGACATCGCGCTTATGCCGCGTGAAAATCTTATACTCGGTCACGATGCCCTCTTCAGACACGTAAGTGGACTTCGTCATGGCGCCTGCTGCCAGCAGCACGATGCCTATCAGCGCGGCGTAGATGCTACGCTGGACGATGCTGAGCACCACCAAGGCGATGCCAAAGCCGATGCAGGCGATCTCAGTTGTGCGGGAAAGTTCTCTTCCCGTGGTTGCTTTGTAGATTTTCATTGATCCTTATCTTTTTTGCTGCCGGTTCACCGGCAACTTACTACTGATTCTTCCTGGCTGCTTTAGCGGCCTGGAACTCTGCCTTCTTCTTGGCTTTTGCAGCCTTCAGTTCTTCACCTGAAAGGTTGTCATACTCCTTGTACTTGATGCCGATTCCTAGATAGGTGATCACGATGGCATAGAT
>JAFYJM010000031.1 GCA_017538125.1 Bacillota bacterium | reverse complement strand
GCTGCCGTCCTCCATGTTTTCGGCTATCATCTGGAAAGTTATGCTGTCCGTGTAACCGTCGCCCTTGAATTCGGCACTCTGTCTCAGAAGACAAGGCACATAAAAGCTCTCATCGTCATCGCCGAAATCAAGGTCGAGGTCATCAAGGCTGATCTCGTTGCCGTCTTCGTCATAAAATACCGCATCCTCATCATCAAGATCGATCTCGAAGTCTTCGTCTGTCAGTTCCTCTTCGTCGCCTGACTCTTCTTCTGCGTCATCGGATCCTTCATCATCCCAAACTATCTCGTAATCTTCGTCCGACAGTTCTTCCTCGTCTTCAGTCTCTTCGTCATCTGAAACGATCTCTTCATCTGCGTCCGCGTCTTCTGATCCGTCGCCTTCTTCTCCTTCAGCGGCTGCTTCAGCGATGGCCTTAGCTTCAAGTATCTTGGCCGCTTCCACTATCTTGGCGGGATCCGCCTCGATACCGAAGGCATTCTTTATAAATTCGGAGACCTCTTCGCCATCCACGTTATCAGCGCCGAAGTAAGACCTGCCGTTATAGATCGTATATTGGTAATACTTGTTTTCGGTGGGATTGTGATAGGCCGCGACCTCCAGGACGCCGAGCTCGAGGTTTTCCTCTTCGGTTCCTGTGCAGTATACGATGTCGCCCATGTCGTAACCTTGCTCGACGGCCTCTTCCATGGACTCTTCCATCTTTTCATAGTCTGAGATCAGCTCGTACTGCCCCAGTCCGGCTTCATCTATCAGCTTCAAAGTGGTTTCCTTGAGAGGCTCTTCCTGAGCGCCGAGATCGGAGTAGTCCAGCTTTTCGAGGGCTCCGAGCATGATGCCGTCGTCAGACACGCTGAGTCCGTAGTCATAGTCGCCCATTTCAAGCATGCCGTCGTTATCCCATTCAATGTCGTCCGCTGTCATCGGGCTGCTGCCTCCCGTGCTGCCGCAGGCCGTGAACGTGAGGCAAAGCGCCGCAACAAGGCAGATCGCGATCAGTTTATTTCTCATTTTCTTCCCATTCCTCCCTGGTTATAGAGTAAAGTCTGCTGTCCCGGTCGATGCCGGTGTATATGTGATAGGCGCGCCTGAGCGTGCCTTCGTATTTAAAGCCGCATTTCTCAATGACGCGCTGCGAACGCGCGTTGACCTCGGACGTCCTTATCGACATGATGACCAGATCATACTTATCGAAAGCATAAGCCATTAGGGCTTTGCAGGCCTCGGTCATGTAGCCATGGCCCCAGCACTCTTCTTTGAGCGCGTAGCCAACCTCCATGGACGCCACGTTTTCTCTGGCGGAATCCTCGTAAACCGAGATGTTGCCGATGATCTCGCGGGTATCTTTAAGGCGGATCGCATAGGCTTCGCCTCCCGGGATGAACATCTCCTCGATGATCTTGCGGGATTCCTCAAGGCTCGCGTGAGGTTTCCATCCCGCGTTCGGCCCTACGTTAGGGTTCGACGCCCAGGCGAAAAGCCCTGCTACATCCTCTTCTGAATTTGTCCACGGCGTCAGCAAAAGACGCTCGGTCTCAATATATCTGTCTTCCATGATCTTCCTCCCGCGCTGCGCCTGAAACGCGGCGCGACGCTCGGTCTGATTTGATCCGCACTGCTCTAGCGTGTGCGTGTGATAACTATACTATCTCTCGCACAGTACGTCGCTCAGCCTTGCAAACTCCTCGAGGCTCAGAGTCTCTCCTCTCCTCGTAGGATCGATCCCGGCTTCGGCCAGCGCCGCCGTGATCGCGCTCTTATCGTAGCCGTCCAGAGTGGACAGGGCGTTTGCCAAAGTCTTACGGCGCTGGCCGAAGCCTGCCTTGATAACTTTGAACAAAAACTCCTCGTCCTTAACCTCGACGGGCTTTTCTTTTCTTACGTCCAGCCTCAGCACAGCGCTGTCCACCTTAGGCTGAGGCACGAAGACTGCCTTTGGCACCCTGACGATCTCCCTGACTTCCGCGAAGTACTGTACCATGAGCGAAATAGCCCCGAAATCCTTGGTGCCCGGGCCGGCCTTAAGTCTGTCGGCCACTTCCTTTTGCATCATAACTGTGATAGAGTCGGCCCTGACGCGTTCCTCGAGAAGCTTCATGATTATGGGCGTGGTTATGTAATACGGCAGGTTTCCGATGACCCTCACCCTGCCCTGAAACTCCTCCTGAGCTATCAAATCGTTTATTTGCGATTTGAGCACGTCCTGGTTGATTATTTCAACGTTTTCAAGGTCTCCCAAGGTCTCGCCGAGTATCGGGATGAGGTTCGAATCGATCTCGATCGCGATGACTTTGTGGGCGATCTTGGCGGCTTCACGGGTGATCACTCCGATCCCCGGTCCGATCTCGATGACCAGGTCGCCCGGCGCGATCTCCGATCCTGCGATGATCTCGTCTATGATATTTTTATCGGTCAGGAAATTCTGCCCCAGGCTCTTCGAGAACCTAAAGCCGTATCTATCTCTGAGTTCCCTGATCGTCGACTGCGCGTACAGCTTCATAAAACTCCTCTTTGGTTATCCTGAAGCCCCTGAGCTTCCTCAAAAAACCGGCCGCGTTGGCATAGCCGATGCCCAGCCTGCGGCCGACCAGTTCTCTTCTTAGCCTTGAATCTGCTGCTCCGGAGAGTCCTGCAGCATAAATATCCTCCATGGAGAGCGCTCCATCGTCATTAGACGATTTAGCGTCTACTAGACCTCCTAAACTGCCGGTTTCTGCGTCTTCTGTGCCATCTGCGCTCACAAGCGCGCGGCATTTCTGAAGCGCTTCAACTATTACACGGGGTTTGGCGTTTTCTACTCCTACATCGCCCGCCTTCATGGCGTCAGCCCTCATAATGTAAGCCTGCTTTGCCAGCGGGAAACTCTTGGTGAGCCTCCTGCGTATCTCCTCTCCCGAATGGTCCGGATCTGTGAAGATAATGATCCCGGTGGTCTCGTAGGCCTTGCGGATCAGTTCCATAGTCTCCTGTCGAATACCGAAGCCGTGGGTCTCTATAGTAAAGCAGTCCACGGCTCTCTTAAGGTTTATGGTATCGTCTCTTCCTTCAACTACTATCGTTTCCGCGATCTTTGGCTTAGTATCAGCTGGCGCCTCACAGGCAACCGCCGCGTCCTTATACACCTCAGCCATTGCCGCCTCCGGAATCATCGGACTTGTCCTTGTCCTCGGAATCTTTATCCTTGGAATCGTCCTCAGACTTCTCTTCGGACTTAGCCTTTTCCTCTTCTTCCTTGGCCTTCTCGGCTTCTTCAGCCTCCTTGGCTTCGACCAGCTTCTGCGCCTCCTGGATGGCCATGTCCGTAGGCCCAACGGTCTCATCGTCCTCGTTGACCCTCAGGTCAGGCAGGATGAAAAGGATCTCGTTGGCGTGCACCAGCTTGAGCCTCTTGCGGGCGAGGCCTTCCATGTATCGGTCGGTGTTGATGATCTCGAGCTGCTGCGTCAGATCCTCCACGGTCTCCTTCAGCTCCTTGTTCTTCTCTTCGATCTCCGCCTTCTCCTTGTTCAGGTTCACGATCTTCACGGCGGAGACTACGAAGTATGCCACCACCAGTCCGATGACCACGAGGAGGGAAAGCCTCAGAATATTGATTTTTTTCCTTTTCGGCCTGAATTTGGTCGTTACGGGTTTCTTGCTTTGCATGGTTTATACGTAATTTGTCGGGTTCACGGCGGTGCCGTTGATCCTGATCTCGAAGTGGCAGTGCGGTCCTGTGGATCTGCCGGTGCTTCCTACTTTAGCTATGGTCTGTCCCTGATATACGCGGTCTCCCACGGATACCAGCAGGCTCGAACAATGTCCGTATCTGGTCATGACTCCGCCGCCATGGTCGATGTCGACGCAGAGTCCGTAAGCTCCGTACCAGCCCGCTCTAGTGACGGTTCCTCCGTCAGCGGCGTGTATCGGCGTACCCCAGGATGTAGCCAGGTCGATGCCCTCATGCTGTCTGCCCCAGCGCCAGCCGAAGCCTGAATAGACTGCCACGTTGACGGGCCTGATGAAGGTGCCGGTGCCTGCCCTCAGAGGTTCCTTCCTGGTACCCTTGACGATGATCTTGTTGACGGGTTCCTGGATGACTTCTGTCTTCAGGTCTTCCCTCTCTGCAAGTTCGCCGTTCAGCCTTGTGACTCTGGCGGTGATTACCTGCTTGCCGTCCTGGCCTTCCTGTCTCACGAATTCTTCGCCTTCGAAGTAATCATCGGATTCGATCGTCTCAGTCTTGTACTTGACGACCTCCGCAAAGGTCTCTTTGCCGATGGTCTTAACGGTCAATATCGGCGCTACCTTCTGGGAAATGATCGTCTGTCCCTCTTCAAAGGTCTTCACGTCAGCCAGTCCTTCATTCAGCTCCTTGAGATCCTTGGCTGAAACGCCGAGTTCCTTAGCAATGTCTTTGAAGGTATCGCCCTTCTCGGTCGTATAGAGCGTCTCCTTCATAGTGCCCGCCTCGATTATCCTCACAACGGCGGACTTGCTGTTGATCTTCGAAAGAGTGGTCTCTACTTCCTTGACCTCAACATCTTCAACAATGCCGACATACTCGTATGACTTCCTCTTTTTCTTCAGATATTTATCGATGATAGTCTCTAGGATCGTGTCGCCTTCCTTCTCGGACTGGATGACTCCTACCCTCACGCCGTCCACGAAGAAACCGTAAGCAGAAGTCTGGATGTCGCCCATGTAAGTGAACTTCTTTAACACCATATCAGCGTTATCCACTTCTTTGCCGACGGAGATAACGGGCGTGAAGGTGATGTCCTCCTCGCCGCTTATCGATACGGGCGAACCGTACTCCTGAGTCAGCTCGTCAGATATGAGATCCAGGATCTCCAGTACGTCACGCTGCTCCTTAACGATACCTAAGGTCTTACCGTTATATGCGTACGAAAAATCTATGACGCTTGCGATGAGCCAGATCACGAAAACGCCGGCGATGATGAAGTACAGCGCGCCGTTTCTGATCTGCTTCTTGTACTGAAGATACTCCAGGCGGATGTTGTGAATACTCCTTAAGGTAGTAATCGCAAACACAGATATCGCCCAGTGTATCAGATCCAGGATGTTATCGATCACGGTCACTATACCGCCGCAAAGATCCATGATCCCCCAGGCTCCGCTTACCAGTACCTCGATAACGTCATCAATGATACCGTCTATTCCTTCTATTATTATGGCTCCTAATAACCAAAGTTTTTCGATTATGATAGTCTGCCATTTTGCCATAATTCTGCTTCTCCCATCCTATCCTTGACGCAGGTGCAGCGCTGGCCGTTCTCGTCGATGCCCGTGTCGCCGCATTTGGCGCATAGATATTTGATGTCTGTATAGTCAAGGGCATAGTTGTTCTCTGTCAAAGCTATGGCCCTTTGCTTCTCAAGTTCTCTGATCTCACTCTTGATGGAATCTATGTCCTGTCTGGTGGATCCTCCCAGAAGCCCTCTTGATATATTACTCGATAATTGTTGCAGTTTTATGTCGATTTCGCGAATTTCGGGTAATTTATCGTAGACTTCCTGCCTTCTGGCCTCAGCTCTTTTCTCCGCGCGGCCTCTTAGATACTCATAATATTTGTTCAAAGTATTCTGGGTGACGTTCGTCCTCTGGTTCACGTCCCTGCCCCACTGGTCGGCTTCTTCCTTCCAATTCTCGAGGACCTTGTTCACGTATTTCAGGTTCGGACTCTGCGTGAAGCTGGACTTCTCGCAGGCTTCAAGCACCCTGTCAAGGGTGAAATGCATGTCGTCGAACCAGGTGTCGACCATCTTTCTCTCGGGCTCGGTGATATTTCTCTTGAGTCCGATCGAATTCAGTATCCTCCTGTATATGCCCTGGCGCTCGGAGACTCTCTCGAGGTAGTCTCTCACGTCTTCTGACGTCCGGAGTCCTTCTCTGGTCCAGCCCATGATCACTTTGGATATATAGCTGATGCCGGTCTTGCCTAACTCGCTGCAATATTCGAAGGCTTCTCTGATGACTTCGCCGCTCGCCTCGAGATCGGTGTTCCAGGAGTTGATCTCTCTCATCTCTCTGGCGTTCAAAGGACGGCCGATCATCGCTTCAGCGTATTCGATGACCTCCCTGAACTCCTTGACTTCAGGCTCTTCGCTATTCTCCGCCTTCTCCACGGGCAGGCTCTTCTCGCCCGAATACAGTTTCTCCCTGAGATTGACAAAAATGACGTGGTAATCGTCCTCGTCTTCCTCGATCACGGCCACGCCGCGGCTCTGCCAGTACTCCCATGCTTCCCTTAAAGCCGCCTCGTCCATCTTAAGGGCGCCGGCCATGATGGAATTCTTCAGTTCCATGCCGTTTTCAGCGCAAAACAAACCATAGACGTACGCTTTCACGTAGTCTCCGGGTGCGTCAGCCATGTATTCGTTTATGTATACGTTTTCGATCTCTGTAGTAAGGAGATAATAATCTCTGGTCTTACTCTTGTTGAATCTCATTATCTGTCTCCAATCAGGATGTTTCACGGCGCGGCTTCTCACCCTTATGCGGCCGCCTTGCGGCCCTGGACCGCTTCCTCGCCGCGCCTTCCGGGCTTCTCACCCGGCCCTAAGCCCTTCTTAGAGGGCCATATCGCTGAACTTGGTGTATCTCTCTACCCAGGTCAGCTCTACGGTCTTCGTCGGGCCGGATCTGTTCTTTGCGATGTTTATCTCGCAGACGCCCGGCTTCTCGGAATTCTCTTTATTATAATAGTCGTCTCTGTAAAGGAACATTACGACGTCCGCGTCCTGCTCGATAGCGCCCGACTCTCTCAGGTCGGCCAGGATCGGATGGTGGTCAGGCCTCTGCTCGGGCGCACGCGAAAGCTGCGAAAGCGCCACCACAGGGCAGTTCATCTCTCTCGCGAGGAGCTTGAGATTCCTGGAGATCGCGGAGATCTCCCCTACTCTGTTGTCGCTCTTTTCGGGCGAACTCATGAGCTGCAGATAGTCCAGCAGTATGAGGTCCAGACCCTTGTCGGCCTTGAGCCTGCGGCATTTGTTCCTGATCTCGATCATGCTGATGCCCGGCGTATCGTCTATGTATATCTTGGCCTTCTGCATCTCGTCGAGAGCCAGGTTGACACGCTCCCAGTCCTTCTTATCCAGGGTGCCTCTCTGAAGCTTGGACATCTCTACCCTCGACTGCGAGGAGAGAAGTCTCTGTCCGAGCTGCTCCTTGGACATCTCCAGACTGAAGATCAGAACCGTGGAGCCCTCTCTGACCGCGCTCTGCTGCGCGATGTTAAGGGCGAAAGCCGTCTTACCCATGGACGGTCTGGCCGCGATGATTACCAGATTGGACTTCTGCAGGCCGTTCAATACGTCGTCCAGAGCCTTGAAACCTGTAGGCGTGCCAAGGACTTTGCCCTGGTTCTTCGCCGCTTCGTCTATGTCCTGGATATTGGTAAGAAGCACCGACTGTACGTCGCGATAGTCGTTCTTCTGATTTCTCTGAGCTATGCTGAAAACGCTCTTCTCAGCATAGTCGAGGATCTCCGTGGCGTCCATCGAATCGCGGTAGCCCTTGTCAGTTATGTCCTCAGCGGCCATGATCATCCTTCTCATGGTGGCCTTCTCGGACACGATCTTGGCGTATTCCACAGCGTTTATCGTGGAAGGCACGTCAAGAGTGAGCTGCGCCACGTAGGCTCTGCCGCCGACCATCTGGAGAACGCCTCTCTTCTTGAGCTCCTCCGAGACCGTGAGCACGTCTACAGCCTTGTTTTCTTTATATAATTCCCAGATCGCATTGAAGATCTCCTTGTGAGCGGAATTGTAAAAATCATCCTGTTCCACCTCTTCAAGGACGTCGAAAAGCACTTCCTTGTTGAGCATCACCGCTCCAAGGACCGACTTCTCCGCTTCATCGTTGTGGGGAGGTATCCTCTCTGCCATGTCAATCCTCCGATCACTCTGCTTCTACTCTGACTTTGACCTTGGCGCTGACCTCGGAAAAGAGCTTGATGGGCACCACTGTCACTCCGATATTCTTGATGGGGCTGTCGAGCTGGATCTTCTTCTTATCCACCTCAAAACCCATGTTTTTCAAGGCTTCTGCGATATCTCTGGACGTGATGGATCCGAAGACCTTGCCGTTCTCGCCGGCCTTGGTCTTGATAACTATGCCCACGTCCTTGAGCTTCTCCGCAAGCTCTGAAGCCGCCGCCTTCTCCTCGGCAAGCTTCTTCTGTGCGGCTTCTTTTCTCTTCTCGAGCTGTTTTATGTTCTGAGGTGTGGCTTCCATGGCCAGGCCTTTGGGGATAAGCATGTTTCTGGCGTATCCATCGCTGACCTTGACCACGTCCCCGGCCTTGCCGGAACCTCTCACGTCTTCCAATAATATTACTTTCATACCACTGTTTCCTCCGTGATCTCCATTATTCGTTTGATAGCACCCTCGACCGACATGTTCACCTGGGCTGCCGCGTTGGTGAGATGGCCTCCGCCGCCCATTTTTTCCATGATGAGCTGCACGTTCACATCTCCGAGAGATCTCGCGCTGATGACGGTCCTCCTGTCAAGGTCCATACCGCATACGAAGGACGCGCGTATCGCCTTGATGTTAAGAAGTCTGTCCGCGAGCTGCGCGCAAAGCAGCTGCGCATCGCTTCTCTTGCCTTCTATCGAGGTTATGGCTATGCCGTTACCCATTATGGTAGCGTCTGTCAGGCCCTTGGCCTTTAAGAGTTCGCGCTCCATATCCTCCTGGAAGAAGCGCTTGACTTCAGCGGGGTCAGCGCCCTGGCGCCTCAGCCAGGCAGCTGCTTCGAAGGTCCTGACGCCCGATCTTATCGTAAAGCTGTTCGTATCGACGGTTATACCTGCAAGTAGCGCCTCAGCTTCGATCTTTTCCATCTCTTTCTTGGGAAGGATGTACTGAAGGATCTCCGTCACGAGCTCCGACGCCGATGAAGCATAGGATTCCATGTAGCTCAGTACCGGATTCTCGATGGCCTTCTCCATCCTTCTGTGATGGTCTATCACGACGACTTTGTCGCAAAGCTGCAGGAGTTCCGGGCACTGGACCATGTCAGGACGGTGCGTGTCCACGACTATGATGAGGCTGTCCCTGTCGCAGAGTTCCATAGAGCGATCTCTGCTGATGAAATTATACCTGTCAAGGCTCCTCGCCTGATAGAAAAGGTCGTCCAGCGATTCGTTCGGCTTCTCGATGACTATATAAGGGTTCTTGCTGTTCGAGATGCAGAGTCTGGCCACTCCGAGGGCGGCGCCGAAGCCGTCCATGTCGCATGACATGTGGCCCATGATAAAGATCCTTGAAGCCTGTGAGATCAGCTGTGTCAAGGCGTGACCGACTATTCTGGACTTGCCTTTGTTGCTCTTTTCAACGGTCTGGAGCTTGCCGCCGTAGTACTCGATCTTGTTGATCCTCTTGATGACTACCTGGTCGCCGCCGCGTCCCAGGGCCAGGTCGAGCGCTCCGTCCGCATAGCCTTCGGTAAGATCCATGGTCTTACCGCCAACGCCGATCCCTATGGACAAGCTTGCCGGAAAATCAGCGTTCGTCTCGAGTTTCCTTACCTCGTCGAGGATCTCGAACTTCGTGAAACCGGGCTTTTCAAGGTTTCCCTGTGCGAACCAGATGTTGAATCTGTTGTTCTTCACGCGGCTTATGGACGCGTTCAGGCTCTCTCCCCAATCTCTGATGATCCTCTCGATCTTGGAAGAAAGCACCGGATCCTTGCTCTCCCTCTGCGCTTCGATCAGTTCGTCGTAATTATCGATCAGCACCTTGGCTATGCAAGGTTTTTCTTCATTATATCTGTCTTTGAGGTCCTCCAGCACCGTCACGTCCGTGAAAGCGAGCGCCAGTTCATGCTCGTTTTCGGTCTCATGATAGGCGTAGACCTTAAAGAACTTGTTGTTTCTCTCCAGGAGAGGATGTGTACCTGTCACGGCGAAGCCGAATAGATCTGTCACCTTGAATCCGGTGAGCGCGAAGATATCTCCGCCCACTATTCCTTCGTAAAGAAATACCTCTCCTATATGTTCATTGGCTTTCAGCACCTTGCCCTGTTCGTCGATTATTATCCTCGGAACGGGAAGATGTGTGTCGCCGTGTTTTTTGTCTTCCATTTTGAAACTCTCCACTTGGTCGCAAAAACTCAAAATAATTATAACACAAAGCCTTGTAAATTGCATCTACTAGATATTGATGTTTTGGGCTGATTTTCGGGGCTTGAACCACAAGACGTCTTGATTCCGAAGAGAGTCAGCGATATGGCAGGCAAGGATGCAGACAATAAAAAAGGAGATGTTTCACGTGAAACATCTCCCTCAGGGTACGTCGGTTATTTGGATAAGGATTCCAGCAACTCAATGAGCCTCTCCAGTTCATCTCTGGAGAAGAATTCCAGTTCTATCCGTCCTTTCTTGCCGGAATACTTGATGTTGACCCTGGTTCCCAAAGCTTCCTTGAGATCCGACTCGACTTTCGCGAGATCCGGATCCTTCGGCTTCCTCGGGGCTCTCTTGCGCTTCTTCTCAAGGCCTTCGGCCGCCAGGCGCTCGGTCTCTCTCACCGAAAGGCCGTCCGATACGATCATTTCAGCCAGTTTCTGCCTGATCTTCTCATCTTCTATTCCCGCCAGAGCCCTTCCATGGCCCGCGCTGAGCTTGCCTTCAGAGAGAAGATCTCTGATGTTTTCGGGAAGCTTCAGCAGTCTTAAGGAATTGGTGATATAAGGCCTGCTCTTGCCAACGCTTTTGGAGACCTGCTCCTGAGTCATGCCGAAGTTCTTCACCATCTGGTTCAGTCCTTCCGCCTCTTCGATCGGATTCAGATCCTCTCTCTGCATGTTCTCGATTATGGCCATGAGCATATTCTGCTCGTCGGTCAGTTTTCTCACCAGGCAGGGGATTTCCTTGAGTTCAGCCTTTATGGCGGCTCTCCATCTTCTCTCGCCGGCGACGATCTCATAGCCTTTGCCCTTCTTTCTGACGATCAAGGGCTGGATTATGCCGTTTTCTCTGATGGATGCGGCCAGTTCTTCTATCTTTTCCTCATCGAAAACCTTTCTCGGCTGGTTTTCGTTGGGTTTGACGTCATGTATGCTGAGATATCTGACGTTTTCCGTGCCGGCAGGTTCTGCCTCTACGGTCGTTTTGGACTTGTCGTTTACTGTTTCTTTGATGGCAACGGGCATCGCATCTGCAAAGAGCGCATCAAGTCCTCTTCCCAGTCCGCCTTTTTTGGAAGCAGCCATTATTCTTCCTCCTGCTCTAAGAATTCGTCAGCAAAGTCCATATATGCTTCGGCTCCCCTTGACTTCGGGTCGTATTTGAAGATGGGCACGCCGAAACTGGGCGCCTCCGCGAGTCTCACGTTTCTGGGAATGACCGTGGAGTACACCTTATCTCCGAAATATTTCTTAACTTCCTGCACTACGGCGACCGACAGATTCGTCCTGCCGTCAAACATGCTCAGGATTACCCCCTGGATCTCCAGCTTAGGATTCAGACTCTTCTTGACCAGTTCTATGGTGCTCACGAGCTGGCTGACTCCCTCCAGAGCGTAGAACTCACACTGGATGGGGATGAGTACGGAATCCACGGCGGTAAGTGAATTGATGGTGAGCAGACCGAGGGAAGGGGGGCAATCGATGAAAATATAGTCATAATCATCTCTTACCTTGTCCAGACCCTTCTTCAGAGTCTTTTCTCTCTCTTCTATCTGCACCAGCTCCACTTCCGCGCCGGCCAGATCTACGCTGGCAGGGATCAGATCAAGATTCTCTGTAGAAGTATGGATGATCGCCTTCCTTGGATCGTAGTTCTTGTCTATAAGGATGTTATATACCGTGTTCTTGAGGCTTCTCTTGGCCACGCCGATACCACTGGTCGTATTGCCCTGAGGGTCTATATCAAGGATAAGGACCTTCTTGCCCTTGTGAGCCAGGCAGGCAGCCAGGTTGATATTGGTCGTGGTCTTTCCAACGCCACCCTTTTGATTGAAAATTGCAATTGCTTTACCCACTTTTGACCTCCTATTATTAGCTAATAATATTATACTATATTTGATTAATTATTTCCATAAAAAATTAATAAAAACATAAAAATAAAAAAGATGTTTCACGTGAAACATCTTCATATTGTTAAATTATTAACATTATAATATTATCCCTCAAAGCGGCTCTTTAAGAGGCGTTCCTGCCTTCCTCGGGTAGGGCCTAGGCGTGGCTTTTACTTTCTTTACAACTAAGATCTTATGGTTCAGCCCGTACTCTTCCATACCGGCATCTCTTATCTCCACAGCTTCTCCGCCCAGTGTTTTCAAGGCTTTAGCGGCAACACGGAGTTCATTCTCGCAGTCCGGGCCCTTATAGCAAAGCACATGGCCGCCCACTTTGATGAAGGGCAGGCAGTATTCGAGCAGGGTGGACAGGTTGGACACGGCCCTTGACACGCAAAGATCATATCTCTCCCTGTGTTCCTTCGTCCTTGCGGCGTCTTCAGCCCTGCTGTGAACGAGGCTTACGTTCTCTATGCCCAGTTCATCGGTCAGTTCGCCGATGATCCGGAGTCTTTTGTTCAAAGAATCCAGGAGGATGAAGTCCTTCTCGGGCGAGCAGACCGCAAGCGGTACGCCGGGGAAACCTCCGCCTGTGCCAACGTCTATCACGGTCTTCGCCTCGACGTACTCCGGGAAATCCAGGCACATGACCGAATCCAGGATGTGTTTCACCCTGAATTCTGCAGGATCCGTGATGTTCGTCAGATTGACCTTCTCATTCCAGGCAAGGATGCCCGCCATGTATCGATCGAGTATGGAGTTTTGTTCGTCCGTCAGTTGTATCATTTAATCTTTTCTCTTCTCTTTTTTTCGAGATAGACCATGAGCACGTTGATATCGGCAGGAGAGACCCCTGAGATCCTCGAGGCCTGGCCAATATTGAGCGGTTTGATCTGGCTGAGTTTCTGCCTCGCTTCAAGCCTCAGACCATCTATGTTCTCATAGTCCAGATCCTCGTCCAGGCGCTTTTCTTCAAGCTTCTTATATCTCTCGATCTGCTGGAGCTGCTTCTTTATGTAGCCCTCGTACTTGATCTCCACCTCGAGCTGCGTCACCTCATGATAGGTGAGCTCAGGCCTTGTCTCATCGTCGATCTCCCTGAGGTCTTCATAGGTGATCTGAGGTCTTCTCAGCATCTCCATGAAGGTCAGGCTGCCTTCAGCCTCCGTCGTGCCGTGCGAAAGCAGGAAATCCCTTGTTTCATCGGCCTTCAGGCTCTTCTTCGCAAGCCTTTCCTTCTCCTTTTCGACAGCTTCCTTCTTCTTCAGATAGCGGTCGTAGCGCTCTTTGGTGGCAAGCCCCAGTTCATAAGCCTTCTCTGTGAGTCTCTGGTCCGCATTGTCCTGCCTTAGGAGCAGGCGGTATTCGGCCCTTGAAGTCATTATTCTGTATGGTTCGTTCGTACCTTTGGTAACGAGATCATCTATGAGCACTCCGATATAGGCCTCGTCACGGCCAAGGACGAAGGGTTCTTTGCCGTCGATCTTGAGGCAGGCATTGATTCCGGCCATCAGGCCCTGGCAGGCTGCCTCTTCATAGCCCGAAGAACCGTTGAATTGCCCCGCGCAAAACAGGTTTTCCAGCCCTCTGTACTCAAGGCTGAGCTTAAGATCCTGCGGATCTATACAGTCATACTCGATAGCGTACGCCGGTCTCACGATCCTGATGTTCTCAAGTCCCGGGATCGTCTTATAGAAGTCGCGCTGCACATCTTCGGGAAGCGAGGAGGACATTCCCTGGATGTACATCTCGTCTGTGTCCAGACCTTCAGGCTCCACGAAGAGCTGATGCCTCTCCTTATCCTTGAAACGGTTCACCTTATCCTCGATGGAAGGGCAGTATCTAGGCCCGATCCCCTCGATCTGGCCGCCGAAGAGGGCAGATCTCGAGAAATTCTCCCTGATCACCCTATGAGTCTCCTCGTTGGTGTAACTCAGCCAGCAAAGTCCCTTGTTGTCGTCGATCTCGTCATCCATGAAAGAGAAGGGCACGGGTGGTTCGTCTCCTTGCTGCTCGGTCATGCGCGTAAAATCAAGGCTCTTGCCGAGGCATCTAGCCGGCGTTCCGGTCTTGAAACGCCTGAGTTTCATGCCTTTGGCCTTCAGATTGTCCGCGAGCTCTACCGAGGGAGCCAGACCATTCGGCCCGCTCATGAATACCGCGTCTCCGATGAAGATCTTGCCCCTCAGGAAGGTGCCGGTAGCCAGGATCACGGCCTTCGCCTTATACCAGGTGTGCGTTCTGGTCAGGACTCCGGTGACCTTGCCGTCTTCTGTGATGATGTCCGTGACTTCGCCCTGTCTGATGTCGAGATTCTCGGTGTTCTCGAGGGTCTTTTTCATCTCGATATGATATCTGTGCTTATCAGCCTGAGCGCGCAAAGAATGCACTGCCGGCCCTTTGGCGGTGTTGAGCATCTTCACCTGGATGAAACTCTTGTCGATATTTCTTCCCATCTCGCCGCCCAAAGCGTCTATCTCTCTCACGAGATGGCCTTTGCCGGTGCCGCCGATCGAAGGATTGCAGGGCATCATGGCGATGGCTTCAAGATTGATACTGAACATGAGCGTGCGCTTGCCCATACGGGCAGCGCAAAGCGCGGCCTCGCAGCCTGCGTGGCCTCCGCCTATCACTATCACGTCGTATTCGCCCATGAAAATCTTTTCCATCTTGACCTCCGGCCGTTCCTCCGGCCTTATTTACCCAGGCAGAAACGCCTGAAAACTTCGTCTATTATGTCTTCGCCCACTTCTTCGCCTATTATCAGACCGAGCGATTCGTAAGCGCGGTTTACGTCTATCTCGAGAAGCTCCAGCGCTTCTCCTCTCTGAGCCATGTCTATAGCGTCCTTCAGAGATTTGTCGGCTTCTTTGAGAAGCTCGCCATGCCTTACGTTCGTCACAATCATGCTGTTCGCCTGGCTGACTTCTCCGCCGTAGACCAGCGCGCTTATCGCATCCTCCAACTCGCTGATGCCTTCATCCTCTGTTATGGAAGCCTCGATGAATACCGCATTCGGCAGAGCATCTCTGAGATAGTCGGTATCGAGCTTTCTCTCAAGGTCTGACTTGTTTAGGAAGCAGATGGCCTTCCTGTCTCCGATAACCTCTACGATATCTTTATCTTCTTCGTCCAGTCCTCTGCTCAGGTCAGCGATGAAGATTATGAGATCAGCCCTGTTGAAAGCTTCTTTGCTCTTCTCTATGCCGATCTTCTCGATCTCATCCTCGGTCTCACGGATGCCCGCCGTATCTGTCAGAACTACCGGAATTCCCTTGATGGACAAAGCTTCTTCGATCGTATCCCTGGTCGTGCCCGGGATGGCGGTCACTATGGCGCGCCTCTCCTTAAGAAGGGCGTTCATCAGGGATGACTTCCCGACGTTTGGCTTGCCGATAATGGATATCCTAAGGCCTTCTCTCATGATCTTACCGGTCTCAAGCGTGCTGATGAATGCACAGACCTCTTCATCTATAGCTTTCAAAGCCGCGATCAGCCTCTCATAGGTGATCTCTTCGATATCCTCGTCCGGATAATCGATGTTCACCGTGAGATCCACGAGCACGTCCACGAGCTCAGCGCGTATCCTGCGTATCTCCCTGGAGAATCCGCCCTCCAGCTGATCTAAAGCCACCTCGAAGGTGCTGTCGGTTCGCGCTTTGATCAGGTCAATCACAGCTTCAGCCTGGCTCAGATCCAGCCTACCGTTAAGGAAAGCCCTCTTCGTAAACTCTCCGGGTTCTGCGAGGCGTGCGCCGTTTCTGATAACAAGCGCCAGTATCTTCCTGAGAGAAACTACAGAACCGTGACACTGTATCTCCACGACGTCTTCTGCCGTATAGCTTCTTGGCGCGTGAAAACCGCAGACCATGACTTCGTCTATGGTCCTACCTGTCTGATCGTCCACGATATGGCCGTATTCCATCATCCTAGGTCTGATCTCGCCGCTGAAAAGCTTCCCGACTATATCAAAAGCCTCTTCCCCGGACACCCTAATAACGCCTATACCGCCTTCACCATATGCAGTTGAGATCGCAGCTATAGTATCTTCTCTCATATTTTTCTTCTTTAATAATTTATGTTTGTTTTTTCCGAGCGAGGAGCACTGGACAATAGCAATACTACAGTGCCTCTCTGTTAAAAAACAACCTCACCAAGATTATATACTACTTTGGTGAGGTGTAAAAGACTATTTTAACTCGATTATGACCCTTCTGTAAGGATCTTCACCCTCTGATCTGGTGGTCACGTGAGGATGATTCTGAAGAGTTGCGTGGATGACCTTTCTCTCATAGGGATTCATGGGCTCCAGCTTGACGCTTCTCTTGCTCTTCCAGACCTTGTTGGCCAGACGATAGGCCAGGGCTTCCAGAGTCTTTTCTCTCTTGGCTCTGTAGTTCTCCGCGTCGACGACAACTCTTACGTACTTGCTCTGATCTTTGTTGACTACGAGGCTTACCAGATACTGGATCGCATCCAGAGTCTGTCCGCGCTTGCCGATGATCGTGCCGGAATCCTTACCCTGAACGTCCAGGTAAAGCGCTTCCTTGCCCATCTTGGCGGTGATCTCAACGTCGAGGCCCATCTCGTTTACTACGTCTCTTAAGAAAGTGAGAGCCGGGTGGTCTTCCACAGCTTCCAGATTCTCGTCGGGCTCTCTCAAAGATACTTCCTTGCGGTCGTCTGTCTTTCTGTTCTTTTTATCTCTTGGGGCTTTGTCCTGTCTGTTTCTTGATCTTTCCTTTGCCTGTACTACAGGTTCCTGAGCCTTCTCTTCCTCAACTGGCGCGGGCTCTTCTACTATAGGTTCGGGCTTTATCTCAACTTCTTTGGGTTTTTTCTCTACTCTTACTAATGCAAGTTTGGAACCTATCCCAAAAAATCCTCTCGAAGGTTCCTCAAGAACAGTAACATCCACTTCATCTATGGAGACCTTCAGATCGTCCAGGGCCAGTTTCACGGCCTCATCAACGTCGCGTCCCCACTTCTCGGAATAATCCATGATTTTATCGTTCCTCCAATGTTACTTTCGAACTATTTTTTCTTCTTTTTCTTCTTTTCTTTCTCTTCTTCTTCCTGCTGTTTTTTCCACTGATTGAATCTCAGGTTATAGAAGATCTGGATGACCTGGCTTCCGAACCAGTAGATCGCAAGTCCTGCCGGGTATGTTCTGGCGAACCAAAGGATCATGATAGGGAAGAAGTATTTCATCATCTTGCCCATCATATTTCCCTGCTGTGTGGTGGTCGTGGCGCTCATGGATGCCTGCATCTGCTGGGCAGAAGACATCGAGTAGGCCGCGAAGGTCGCAGCTGCGGCAGCGAGCGGAAGGATCCACTTATCAGGCTGCGCAAGGTCCGGTATCCAAAGGAAGGATTCGTGGATCGCATAAAGCATCTTCTCGTCGGAGAGATAGTTCATGGGAGTTCTCAGAAGGGCGAACAGACCCATGATGACGATCATCTGGACGACCATCGGAAGGCAGCCGCCGTACATGCTGGCGCCTTCTTCTTTATACAATTCTGATACCTTCTGCTGATATAATTCCTTATCTTTGCCATACTTCTGCTGAAGTTCCTGCATTTTAGGCTGAAGCTTGCCCATCTTCATAGTGGACTTCATGGATTTGGCATATACCGGATACAGACAGAACTTAACTATAACTGTGAGAATTATGATCGCTATACCGTAGTTTCCTACGAGGTTGTAGAGCAGGGTAAGCAGATAACTCAAAGGTGTAGCTAATATGCTCATTAGTTTCCTCCAAATGTTTTAAGGTACGGGATCATATCCGCCTTCACTCCAGGGGTGACACCTTAAAATGCGTTTGATTCCTAAATAACTGCCTTTAAACACTCCGTATTTCTCTACTGCCTGGATAAAATACGCGGAGCAGGTAGGCGTGAACCGGCATGTGGGCGGGAACAGGGGCGATATGAACTTCTGATAGAATCTGATGGGAAGTATAATTAGATATTTCATAATATCAGGCCTGTCCTTTTCAAAGCGTTCCTGAGAGATCTGTCGACCTCGAAGAAACTCCTGCCGGCTATGGTGTTTCTGGCTATGATCACGATATCATAACCCTTGGGAATCTCGTCACGTATCAGCCGGAAGCTTTCTTTCATAAGCCTTCTGGCGCGGTTCCTCATGACGCTGTTTCCCACTTTTTTGCTTGCTAAAAAACCGATTCTGCTATGATCGAGACCGTTCTTCATGTGGATGACCACCACGAATTTATCTCCGACAGACTTGCCTTTCTTATATAAGGCATCGAAGTCTGCCTGTTTTCTCAAAACATCATTTCTTAGCATTTCACGGTTTAAGCAGATAATTTCTTTCTGCCCTTTGCTCTTCTTCTCTTTAATACATTTCTGCCGTTCTTGGTGGACATTCTCTTGCGGAATCCGTGTTCCTTCATCCTCTGTCTCTTCTTCGGCTGTAAAGTCATTTTCATGAGTCTGATATCTCCTTTCTTATATTTACCGGGTCGATCTGAATTTCAATCGACACATAGACTAAAGTATTATAATAAATAATATCGGCTTTGTCAATGAAATACAGCAAAAAAAACAAAAGTTATCCACAGATTTTCTTCTTGCCTGTGGATAACTAATTATGTATAATATAAATACGCTAATTTTATCGGGAGTATCAATGAATAATTATAGTGAAGTCTGGGATGGGGTTCTCAAACTCATAAAAGATCAGGTCACACCTGTCTGTTATGAGACCTGGTTCCTCAATCCTTTGAAGATAAAAAAAATAGATAACAGTCTTAACATCATTTATATGGACGTTAAAACTACGCTGGATCTGGACTTTTTCGTCGATATCATCAACAGCAGATATCTGACTTTGCTTCAGGACGCCTTCAAAGAGATCCTTGGAGATGATTACAGAGTAGTGGTAAAGAGTTCTGCTGATGTTGATAATTCTGTGGATAACTCTGTGGATAATGTGGAAAAGTCCGGGAAAAAACCGAGGAAAAAGAGCCGCAAGACTCTCCTTGCAGAGAAATATCTCAACCCTAAGTATACTTTTGAGAATTTCGTAGTCGGTCCTTCCAACAGTTTCGCGCACGCAGCAGCCCTTGCTGTGGCTGAATCCCCGGGAGTTGCTTCCAATCCTCTTTTTATTTACGGCGGATCAGGTCTGGGTAAAACTCATCTCATTCAGGCTATAGGTATACACATACTGGAAAATAATCCCCAGATGAACGTACTTTATACTTCATCTGAGAATTTCCTCAATGAATATCTGACGGCTTTAAACGAGAAGAAGAGCAACGAATTCAAGTCCAAATACAGAAAAGTCGACGTCCTTATAATGGACGACGTGCAGTTCCTTGAAGGTAAAGAGAGTACGCAGCTGGAATTTTTCTATACTTTCAATACTCTTTTCCAAAATAATAAGCAGATAATCATCACTTCTGATAAAGATCCCACTAAATTAAAAGGTCTGGATGAAAGACTGGTTACAAGATTTCAATGGAATCTCATAGCTGATATCCAGCCGGCTGATTATGAGACGAGAGTAGCCATCATGCTCAAATATATCGAGTATAAAGGAATAGTTCCGGATGACGACTGGAGAGAAGTAATAAATCTCATAGCTGAAAAGATAAAAGATAATATCAGAGAACTTGAAGGAGCTATCAACAGGATAATTTTCTGGTCAAATACTTTTAATGAGAAACCTAGCAGATATCTCGCAAAAAAAGTATTGAAAGACATCCTTTCCAATACTGAGACAATGGTAACTCCGGAAAAGATAAAGAAAATAGTCTGCAAACGCTATAATATAAAGGTAGCTGACATAGAATCATCTAAGAGGACCAATAATATAGCTTTTCCGAGACAGGTAGCCATGTATCTAATAAGAGAGATGACTGACAGTTCTTTCCCTAAGATTGGAGAGATGTTCGGAGGCAGAGATCATACAACAGTTAAATATGCATGTGAAAAGATCAAATATGAGATCAAAAACGATAGTAATTTCAGTCAGATCATCGATTCATTAAAAAGAGAAATAAGAGATTAAGATCGTTAAAAAATAGTTTTCATTTGATCTGGGATAAATAATAATAATTATCCACAGATATCAAGGATAGATTTTGATTGATTTTCATGGTCTGATGCCACTTATCCACATTATCAACAGTCACTACTACTATTACTACTATTTTAATATAATATAATTAATTAATTAATGGAGGAATAAAAATGAAATTCTCTTGTTCCCAGAGCACCTTGGTCAAAGCTTTGAATATAGTATCAAAAGCTGTAACTTCCAGGACTACCATTCCAATTTTAAAAGGAATACTAATAAAAGTAGATGAAGAAGGATTCATAACGATGTCTTCTTCAGATCTGGATATATCAATTGAAGATAAATTTGAAGTAGTAGACTTCGAACCCGGTGAAATAGTCGTACAGGCTAAACTTTTCGGAGACATAATCCGTAAACTTCCTTCAGATATAGTATATATAGAAGAAAAAGACGGAAATCTTTTGATCAACTGCTCAAATTCTGAATTTAATATAGTAGGAAGTCCTTCAGATGAATTTCCTAATATCAATTTAGGAGATGAAGGCAAGAAACTTACTTTAAATAAAGAGATATTGAAGAATATGATCAGAAAGACTACCTTTGCTGCTTCTGTTGATGAGAGCAGGGGAGTTATTACCGGAGTTCTTCTTGAAATAAAGAACGATCAGTTCAATATGGTGGCTCTTGACGGATTCAGAATGGCAGTAGCCAGGGAATATATAAATAATGAAGTAGAAAAGAACGTCATCATTCCTGCAAGGACCATAAATGAAGTAGCTAAGATCATAGCTGAAGCTGAAACAGAGAATGAAGAAGTAGATCTCATCATAGGTGAGAAGAGAGCTATATTCGTAATAGATAATATCAAAGCAGTTGTAAGACTTCTTGACGAAGAATATGTGAAATACAATGATATTCTTCCTAAAGAAAGCCAGATAAGAATAGTTCTTAACAGAACTGATCTTATGAATGCCATCGAAAGAGCTTCATTATTTGCGAAAGTAGGTAAAAATAATCTCATCAGACTTGAATTAAATGAAAACGAGATGGAGATCACTTCCAAATCTGAAGAGGGAAATGTAAAAGAAGACGTATTCATCTCCAAAGAAGGAAAAGATCTGGTCATAGGTTTCAATTCAAAGTATCTGCTTGATTCTTTAAAAGTAATAGATGAAGAAAATATCAGTCTTCTCTTCAATACTCCGGTAAGTCCATGTCTTATCAGACCTATCGAAGGAAATGAATATGAATATCTCATCCTTCCTGTAAGGATAACGAACGGTTGATATATTATATAAATGTACATAAAGAGCATTAAAATCAAGGATTTCAGAAATTATGAGGTCCTTGATTTAGAATTTAATGAAAAAGTTAATATAATTCTGGGATCAAATGCTCAGGGTAAGACTAATCTTATGGAAGCTATATATATTTCTTCCATAGGAAGGTCTTTCAGGACTTCCAAAGATACTGATATGATAAGATTCGGTCAGGATGCTTTGAAAGATAAAATGTCTTTTAGTAAAGATGACAGGGATCTTGATATTGAAATTATAATATCCAAAGATCATAAAAAGACGGTAAAAGTCGATGGTGTCAGAATAAAAAAGACTTCACAGCTTCTGGATAATGTATATATAGTAATTTTCAGTCCGGATGATCTTAAGATAGTCAAAGATGAGCCTGAGAAGAGAAGGAGATTCATAGATAAAGAACTCTGTCAGATCAAACCATCATATTATAGTGATCTGTTAGATTACAAAAAAGTCCTTCTGGAGAGAAATACTTATCTTAAGGAGATAAACGTCGATCCTGACATGATGGACGTCTGGGATAGACAACTCGCTAAATACGGCGCTTCATTGATGATAAAGAGAAATGAATTCATAGATAAAATATCTCTTATCAGCAAAGATATCCATCAGGGAATAACAAATAATAAAGAAATATTATCCCTGAAATATGATTCAAATATAAAATTCGTTGATGATATGAAATCATTGGAGGATAATTTTTATGAAATATTAAAAAGATCCTTTGATAATGATATCAAGATGAGGACTACGACCAGAGGACCTCATAAAGACGACATAGAATTCTTCATAGAGAATGAAGATAATAAGATAAATGTCAGAAATTTCGGTTCCCAGGGCCAGCAGCGCACTGCAGCGCTCTCACTTAAGCTCGCGGAGATAGATATCATCAAAAAAGAGACCGGTGAAGACCCCATATTGTTATTAGACGATGTATTAAGCGAACTGGATCTCGAGAGGCAGGAATTTTTGATAAAGACTCTGTCATATAACCAATTGTTCATAACCACCGCAGAAATGCACCAAAAAATCCTCTCAGAATTTCCCGATGCCACCGTTTATGAAGTGGTAAAAGGAAAGGTCGAAAAACAACTCTGATTTTTATAGTTATATACCGTAAAAATTAGAGTTTTTTTATTGTTTAATTTCCTCTCTCGTCGATTTTTAGGGAGTTTTTGTATTTTTTGATTAAAATAATCAAAAACCTTGATAAATCAAATAATTTGTGCTACACTATATTATGTATGATTTTGTGATTTTTTTAAAAATATAACCAAAATTTTGAGGAGAGATAGAATGAGTTTAGAAGAGAAAACCACCGGTCAGTATGATGCGGCGCAAATACAGGTTCTCGAAGGACTTGAAGCCGTTCGTAAGCGTCCCGGCATGTACATTGGAAGTACAGGACCGAGAGGCTTGCATCACCTCGTCTATGAGATAATAGACAACAGTATAGACGAGGCGCTGGCAGGATATTGCAAGAACATCAAGGTCACCATCAATCCCGACGATTCGGTGACTGTTGAGGACGACGGAAGAGGCATGCCTGTGGATAAGCATCCCAAACTCGGCATTCCGGCCGTCGAAGTAATACATACAGTCCTTCACGCAGGCGGCAAGTTCGGCGGCGGGGGATATAAGGTCTCAGGCGGTCTTCACGGAGTAGGCGCGTCGGTAGTTAACGCGCTCTCGACTAGGATGGAAGTGGAGATCAGAAGAAACGGCAAGATATATTATCAGGAATACAGGAAGGGCAAATTCGCAAGCCCTCTTGAAGTGATAGGAGAAGCTCCGAGAAAGACCGGATCGAAGACGACTTTCTGGCCTGATCCGGACATCTTCGAGACTACTGTCTTCGATTATGATACGATCCAGCACAGAGTGCGTGAGATGGCTTTCCTGAACAAGGGCATCAAGATAACCCTTAAAGATGAGAGGCCCGGCCGCAAGAAGAATGAAGTATTCCACTATGAAGGCGGCATCAAGGAGATGGTAGCATATCAGAATCATAATAAGGACGCTATCCATAATGACGTCATCTACTTCGAAGTAGCCAGAGAAAAGTATGAGCTCGAAATAGCCATGCAGTACACGGACAGCTACAGTGAGCTGATCCTCGGCTATGCGAACAATATCAATACCGTAGACGGCGGCACGCATCTCGTAGGGTTTAAGTCGGCGCTCACAAGGGTAATAAATGATTATGCGAGAAGAGCGAAGTTATTGAAGGATAACGACGACGCTCTTACGGGCGACGATGTGAGAGAAGGACTGACTGCGGTAGTTTCCGTGAAACTTCAGGAGCCCGAGTTCGAAGGTCAGACTAAGGCTAAGCTCGGCAATCCTGAGATCAGAGGTTTCGTGGAGACGACGACGAACGATTATCTCATGGCTTTCCTGGAGCAGAATCCTTCGCAGGCCAAGACGATCATCGAGAAGTGCGTGAAGGCAGCCCGCGCTCGTGAAGCTGCGCGTAAAGCGAGAAATATCATCAGAAACACCAACGCTCTCACCAGCACCTCGCTTCCCGGCAAACTTGCCGACTGTTCTGAGAAGAATCCTGAGCTTTCGGAGATCTTCCTTGTAGAGGGTGACTCTGCAGGCGGATCCGCCAAGGATGGCAGAGACAGGAAGCGTCAGGCGATACTTCCTTTGAGAGGTAAGATACTTAATGTAGAGAAGGCAAGACTCGATAAGATATTAAGCTCCGACGAGATCAAGAATATGATCACAGCCTTCGGCTGCGGCATCGGACAGGACTTCGACCTGGACAAGCTGAGATATCATAAGATCATCATCATGACCGATGCTGACGTTGACGGAGCTCATATCAGGACGCTTCTTCTGACCTTCTTCTACAGATACATGAAGCCGCTCATCGAGAACGGCTACGTGTACGCTGCCCAGCCTCCTCTCTTCAGGATCAAAAAGGGCAAAGAAGTCTGGTACACCTACACTGACAAGGAGCAGGAGAGGAAACTCGAGGAAGTAGCAGAACTTCCGGGTAAACTGGAGATCCAGAGATACAAGGGCTTAGGCGAGATGGATGCTTCCCAGCTCTGGGAGACCACCATGGACTACAACCACAGGACTCTGGTACAGATCACCATCGAGGATTCGGCTCAGGCGGATGAGATCTTCTCCACGCTCATGGGAGACAAGGTACCGCCCAGAAAGAAATTCATCGAAGACAACGCGCATTACGCGACGATAGACGCATAAGGAAAGGAGGGGAATCATGACGACGTTTTTTGAAGATACAAAAATGATCCAGCACGAGATATACGACGAGATGAAGCAGAGCTATATCGACTATGCTATGTCAGTAATCGTTTCCCGTGCCCTTCCTGATGCGAGGGACGGTCTGAAACCCGTTCACAGGAGGATACTTTATGGCATGGATGCCCTCGGTATCTCTCCGAACCAGCCTCACAAGAAGAGCGCACGTATCGTCGGTGAAGTAATGGGTAAATACCACCCTCACGGCGACGCGTCGATCTATGACGCAATGGTTAGAATGGCTCAGCCCTGGAACATGAGATACATGATGGTGGACGGTCACGGAAACTTCGGTTCGATCGACGGAGACGGACCTGCCGCGCCGCGTTACACCGAGGCCAGGATGTCACCCTTCTCGCTGGAGATGCTGAGAGACATAGATAAAGATACCGTAGACTTCGTGCCGAACTATGACGGTGAAGAGGAGGAGCCGGTAGTACTTCCTTCAAGGGTTCCGAACCTTTTGATAAACGGTTCTGACGGTATCGCTGTAGGTATGGCTACGTCCATCCCGCCTCACAATTTAAGCGATACGATCGATGCATGCGTCAAGGTGATCGATGAGCCTGACTGCGACATCGAGGACATCATCAGGATAATCAAAGCTCCTGACTTCCCTACAGGCGGAGTCATCATGGGCAAGAGCGGCTCCAAGGAAGCCTACAGGACAGGCCAGGGCAAGGTAGTCGTAAGAGCAGTGGCGACCATAGAGGAGGGAAGCCGCGGTAAGCAGCAGATCATCGTAACGGAGATCCCTTATCAGGTCAACAAGTCCGCTTTGATCCAGAAGATGGCTGAGCTCGTAAAGAACAAACAGCTCGAAGGCATCACAGAGATCAGAGACGAGAGCAACCGCGACGGTCTCAGAATAGTCATTGAACTCAAGAAGGACCCCAACGCGCAGATAATCCTTAACAGGTTATACAAACACACTCAGCTCCAGAAGAATGTGAGCATGATAATGCTTGCGATCGACGAGGGCAAGCCTAAGATCCTGAACATCCGCGAGATCATAGATATATATCTCGAGCATCAGAAGAACGTAGTGACCAGAAGGACTGAATTCGACAAGAAGAAGGCCGAAGCCAGAGCTCATATTCTGGAAGGTTATCTGATCGCTCTCGACAATATCGACGAGATCATAAAAATCATCAGATCTTCCTACGACGACGCGCAGGAGAAACTGATGCAGCGCTTCGGTCTGTCAGAGATCCAGGCCAAGGCCATCCTCGACATGCAGCTGAGAAGGCTGCAGGGTCTGGAGCGTGAAAAGATCACTTCAGAGTACGTGGAACTTCTCAATAAGATCGCGTATTACGAATCTTTGCTGGCCGACGTTCATAAACTCATGGACGTGGTCAAGGACGAGCTCCTCGAGATCAAGAAAAAATGGGGCGACAAGCGTAAGACACAGATCCTGGCCGACGAGGCAGAGATCGATGAAGAAGATCTGATCCATGAAGAGGATGTCTGCATCACGCTGACTCACTTAGGCTATGCCAAGAGAGTGCCCGCTGACACCTACAGGGCTCAGAAGAGGGGAGGCAAAGGCATCACCGGCTTGACCACCCGTGAGAATGACTTCGTGAAGCAGATGATGATGTGCTCCACGCACGATAATCTTTTGTTCTTCACGAATCTGGGCAAGGTACACATGATCAAGGCCTATGAGATCCCCGAGGGATCGAGGACCGCGAAGGGCATACCCATCGTGAACTTCATACCTCTCATGTCGATGGAGAGAGTTACGGCAGTCATCCGCCTGGACGAATCGGAGGCGAACCGCTTCCTGATCTGCGTGACCAAGCAGGGCACGATCAAGAAGACCGCGCTCACAGAGTTCATAACGAACCGCAAGACCGGTCTGATCGCGATCAAGCTCAGGGAAGGCGACGAACTCATCGGAGTCAAGCAGACGACAGGCACCAACAACATCATCATCGTGACGAGGGAAGGCAAGTGCATCAGCTTCTCCGAGGATGACGTGAGACCAATGGGCCGTATCGCAGGCGGAGTCAGAGCCATCAAGCTTGAAAAGAACGATGAAGTCGTGTCGATGGAGCTTACGAATCCGGATCAGGAGCTCATGGTAGTCACCAAGAAGGGCTTCGGCAAGCGCACGAGAGCCAAGGATTACAAGATCCAGGTAAGAGGCGGCAAGGGCCTCCTCACATATGACAAGGCCAAATTCAAGAAGACCGGAGAGCTGGTCGGAGCCATCGTCGTTGACGATGATGATGACGTTATGCTCATCAATTCCGACGGAGTCATCATCCGCGTGCCAGCCAAGGAAGTATCCAAGCTCGGCAGAGCCACCCAGGGAGTGAAGATCATGAACGTGGGTGAAGATGCGGACATCATAGCGATCTCCAAAGTGGCAAGAGATGAAGAGGAAGACGAGGATCCCGCACCGGCTCCCAAGGCTGCGAAAGCAGTGAACGAGACCGGGGAACCCGGATCCCAGGAGGAAATGAAACTGTAGACGGAGAATCGACTTCCAGGAGGAATTAAACTGTAATGTCTGAAAGATTCAAATTCGTGATGCCGGGGAATCCCGAGCACATACAGACCATCAGACTGACCATCGGAGCCATCGCCTCAGGCCTCGGTTTCGACGTGGAGGAGATAGACGATATCAAGACGGCAGTGGGCGAGGCCTGCCAGCTGGTTTTTTGCCATGAGATGGAAGGCTGGTCCAAGGAATATACTTTGGACGTGGAGACTGAGCCCGGCAGGATCGCCGTCAGAGTGGAAAACACCTCTCAGGAGCTCATGGAGAAGACATTCAAGAAGTGTCTGGACTGCCCGAACGAAGGCGAGCTGGGCAAACTTCTTATCGGAGCACTGATGGACAGCGTTGAGATCGACTGCTCCGACAAAAATCACAAAACGATTTCGATGACAAAGACTAAGAAATGAGAGATATCGAAGCACGTAACAGACTGGTCGAAGACCATCTGTATATAATCGACATCTTAATACGCAAATACCTGGGAAAGGGAGTCGAATATGACGATCTTTACCAGGTAGGAGCCTTAGCCCTTGTCAACGCAGCGGACAGATATGACCCTGAGAAGGGCTTTGAGTTCAGGACCTTCGCAGCTCCGACGATCCTTGGAGAGATCAAGAAATATTTCCGGGACAAGGAGTGGAGCCTTAGCGTGCCGCGAAGGCACAAAGAAGCAGCCGTGCGTATCCGCGAAGCCGAGGACCGGATCCTCGTAGAGAAAGGCCGCGCGGCGACCATACCGGAGCTTGCAGAGGCGACAGGCCTGGACGAAGAAGACGTGATACTGGCGCTTGACAGTGCGAAGGCTTATGGCACTTTCTCGCTGGAAGGCTCGTTCGAATCGGATGATGAGTCCGGCGCTTTAGAGAAGTTCATCGGATTCAACGACGCAGGCTTCGAGAGGATCGAGATAGCAGAGATCGTTACGTCGGTCCTTGACAGCATGAGCGACACAAACAGATATATTTTCAGACAGAGGTTCCTCGAGAACCGCTCGCAGGCGGACATCGCCAAAGAACTGGGAGTTTCCCAGATGACCATATCACGAGCCGAGAAGAGCATCGTGGACAGATTCAGAAAAGAGGTAAGACAGTAATGAAAAGAGTTTTTTCGGGTGTGCAGCCCACAGGAAACATCCATTTAGGCAACTACTTAGGAGCGCTCAGACAGTTCGTGGAACTGCAGGAAGATCATGAGTGCATCTACTGCATCGTAGACGAGCATGCCATCACGGTACCGCAGGATCCCAAGGAGCTCAGACAGCACATCCTGGACGTGGCGGCGCTTTATCTGGCGATCGGAGTCGATCCGAAGAAGTCAATAGTTTTCGTTCAGTCCCAGGTATCCGGTCACGCAGAACTCGGATGGATCTTGAACTGCGCGTCAAATACCGGAGAACTCTACAGAATGACACAGTTCAAGTCCAAGTCTCAGGGCAAAGAATCCGTGGGCACGGGTCTCCTGACATATCCGATCCTGATGGCTGCTGATATCTTGCTCTACGATACGGATGTAGTTCCGGTAGGGAACGATCAGAAGCAGCATATCGAGCTGACCAGGGATCTGGCGATCCGCGTGAACCACTTCTATGGCAAGAACACTTTCGTGGTGCCGGAAGGCAGATTCATGAAGGAGGGAGCCAGGATAATGGCACTCGACGATCCCACCGCAAAGATGTCAAAGTCCGCACAGAACGTGCATAGTCGTATATCGCTATTAGACGATAATAACAAGATAAAGAAGTCTATCATGAAGGCTACGACGGACTCCGACGGCGAGGTGAGATTCGATCCCGAAGCAAAGCCGGGCATCTCTAATTTGCTTACCATTTACAGCGTTCTGTCCGGGACGCCGATCGCGGACCTCGAGAAACAGTACGAAGGCCACGGCTACGGCGACTTCAAGAAGGACCTCGTCGAAGTGACCGTGGAGGCGCTGACACCGATCCGCGACCGCTTCACGGAGATCAGACAGTCCGAAGAACTTGTGGCAGCGCTTCGCGACGGAGCTGAGAGAGCTGACGCTATCGCGCAGGTCACCATGAAGAGGGTAAGAGAAGCCTTCGGACTGGGGATCTGATGGGAGATGAGTAATAGTTAGAGATGATATTGGTGGACACGTACTCCTAGTTTCGACGGTACGTGTCTTTTTATGTTAAAACTCTGCAAAAGCAAGTATTTCCGAGGTTGTTTCGAAGCCCAGTCTTGTTTTTGCGGTAATATAAAGGTCAAAAACAAGGCTGGAGCATAGCTTAAGTGTCGTGAATACTTGTTTTTGCGTCGGTTTTAGGGTCAAAAGCAAGACTAAGGGATAGCTGGAGTGTGGCGGATACTTGTTTTTGTGGAGTTTTCTTTAGCAAAAACAAGATCTGGCTGTTCTAAGATCTCTATTAGATGAATGGCACGACCTGAGCCAGCAGGGTCCTCCGAAGAGAAGCAACATCAAACGGCATGTCCGGGCCCGCCATAGAGATCAGAAGATTTTTAGGTGAATAGATTCCATTATCAAAATACAAATTCAGTTTCCTGAAAAACGCATTACGATAGTCTCCGTTGTCAAGCATACCGCAGTGCTCTATATAGTATAAGCTGCCGTCAGCAAGAGTAATTGTGAAGTCCGGATACACGGTAGTTTCTTTGATGATAAAAGTGCCGTCAGGTATATATACCTTTTCATGAAGAGTAAGAGCTTTTTCGTAACGGAAGTTGATGTCCATTGCAAGTAGAAGTTCGACAATTGCAAGCTCCTCACGGCTTCTGACTTTCAATCCGTTGGATGCTGTGAGTTTGAGGTCGCCGCGTCTGAAAGCATTCTCGGATTGTGCGACTGTTGACGAATCGCTGTCACGACGGAGAAGATCTATTGCCTTGCGGTAGGTCTTGGGAAGATTTGAGATGATCGCCTCGTCATCATAACTGACAAGGGAGGCAAGCGCCTTCTCCAGAAATGGGATATTGGTCCTAAGAGCCTTAGCTTTCTGCTTCAGATAATGTTTAGAAGTGATTTGCCACAAAAGATGCCAGTCTGACTTATTAATATAGATCCTGCGTTTATCACCATTTCTTCTGTAACAAAAGCCACCTTTCGTTTCGGTAAGATTGAAGTCCGGGAAGTCGTCCAGATAGGAGAGTATCCTCAATAGTTGCTGCTTTTCAAAGGTCAACTCTTCTTCTATTAATTGTAGGATCATAGGGGTTCTCCTTTCTTTGATCAATTGATTATGTCATCACAGCTTATAGCGCAAATAAAAAAGCGCCGGGACACAGCGCGCTAATAATAGAGATCGCCCCAAAACGGGGAGATCTGTTTCTTGACGATATCATTATAACATTACAGTTTTTTCCTTTCAGCCCAATTTAAAAAATAGCGTAAAAAAGTTTTGCGCGACGGATCTAATGGTATATAATCAAAGAGACTGAAATTAGATGGGAGATGATCACATGTCCGGACAAATCAATACTGCAACCATGATCGCGATCGTTGCTGTGGCGGTGATACTTTTTCTGGCCATCCGGCATATCATCAGAGAGAAGCGGCGCGGTGTAAAGTGCATTGGCTGCCCCATGGCCGGCTCCTGCAGTGAGGCATATAAGAACATGGAAGCCGACATGAGAAAGTGCTTAGAGCGCACCCGAGCGGAATGAGCTGCCGATGGAATTCTTTCTCTGGAGCGCGTACGCGGCGAATATACAGGTCATGCAATTTCTTTAATAACAGGTTCATACATATACGATCAAGGCAGATCCCGATCTCTGGGGCCTGCCTGTTTTAATTGCAATAGACGCCCATAAAGCGATATAATAGGACACGGAGATAATTTTTTCAAAAATCTCCGAAACCCATGTAAGATGATCCGTTTTTTGTCGTGTATAAAGGTGAAAGGAGGCAAGCGCGTTATGGAAGACGAGAAGATCGTACAGCTCTATTGGGACAGAAACGAACGAGCCATAGCCGAAACGTCGAAAAAATACGAGCCTTACTGCATTTCTATCGCCTTTAACATACTGAACGACAGGGCAGATTCCGAGGAATGCGTGAACGACACCTGGCTCAAAGCCTGGAACGCCATGCCTCCCAGCAGGCCGTCGATGCTTTCCACTTTCTTGGGCAAGATCACCAGGAATCTGGCTTTTGACAGGTTCAAGCTGCTTACCAGGGACAAGCGGGGCGGATACGGCATGGACGTTGTGCTGGACGAGCTCGGCGAGTGCGTGTCCGGAAGGGACGAGCCGGAACAGGTCTGGCAGGAAAAGGAGCTCAGTCTGGAGATCAACAGGTTCCTTAAAGGCCTCGCCGAGGACCGCAGAGCCATGTTCATCCTGAGATACTGGTATGCCGAAAGCATCACCGACATAGCCGCCAGGATGGAGCTCACAGAGAACAACGTATCGGTAACGCTCTCGAGGATCAGGGGAAAGCTTAGGGAGCATCTTACAGAAAGGGGATTTAACATATGAAAAAAGAAAAACTCTTCGAGGTCTTAGGCGATCTCGACGAAAGGGAAGTGAAGGCCGCCCGAGAGTACGGGCCTTCCGAAAAAGTACAGGGCACAGAAGAATTTAAGAGCGTCAAAGTTAAGACGGCTCGTCCGACATGGAAAAGATGGATTGCCATCGCGGTTTGTGCGGTGCTTCTGATCGCGGCATTCACAAGGCTTCCAGCCTTGAGATCCGGGGGATCTCAGGAAGATTATCCTGCGGAATTCATCGCGCTTGCCGCAGAATATCCGGAGGCTGTATGTGAGGGCATGAGCGCTGATAAATACCTGATGAGCGAAGAAAGCTATGAATGGTGGCAGGAGCAGCTGGAAAAGATAGAAGCTTCATCAGAAGCTGCCGGACGTGCGTCCGCATACAGTTCGGACATCATGCAAAAGATTCTGGCCGCAGAAGACGACAACACGGTCTGCTCGCCTTTGAACACCTACATCGCGCTTTCCATGCTGGCAGAGGTGGCGGATGGCAATACCAGGGCGGAGATCCTTGAAGCGTTAGGGGCGCAGGATCTGGATTCTCTTAGGAATGACGTGAAGGCGCTTTGGGAGACGAATTATATTAATACTCCCAGCATGAAGAGCACTCTGGCCAATTCCTTCTGGCTTAACGGCAGGATCAAGTTCAATGATGAGACGCTCCAGACACTTTGCGATGATTACTATGCTTCATCATTCAGAGGGGAGATGGGTTCGGAAGAGATGGACAAAGCGCTTCAGGACTGGACCGATAAGAACACCGGGGGGCTTCTTAAGGAATATACCCAGGATATGAAGACATATCCAGATATCGTCATGGAACTGCTCTCCACCATCTACTACAAGGCTTCCTGGCTTGAGAAGTTCTATGAGGAAGAAAATCAGACTTTGACCTTCCACGGCACGAAGGGCGATACTGAGGCGGAGATGATGCAGCGAAAAGACTTCATGAAGGTCTATCGTACGGATAAGTTCACCGCCACAGGCTTAAGCGTGGGGGACGACGGCTGCGGGACCATGTACTTCTATCTGCCGAAGGAAGGAGTGGACGTTAACGAACTTCTGGGGGATGAGGACGTTATCAAGGCAGCCACTCAGCTGGATGACGATGACTGGAGTTATCCGGAAGTGAAGCTTTTGATTCCGAAATTCAAGGTATCAGAGAAGACGGATCTCTTAGAGATCCTTGAGGAACTGGGCATAAAAGATGCAATGCAGCCCGGAATAGCGGACTTCTCACCGCTTACACCAGACAGCGACGAGCTGTACCTGGCAAAGGCTGAGCATGCGGCCATGGTGGAGATCAATGAAGAGGGCGTCACCGGCGCGGCTTATACCGAGCTTGCTCTCGGCAAGGGCGGCCCCTCGCCCATGGAGACCATCGATCTTACCTTTGACAGACCGTTCATGTTCGTGCTCGCCGGAGCTGACGGTTCCATACTGTTCTCCGGTATCGTTAGAAATATAGATTGATACATGACAAGCAAAAAACCGCCGCCCGGGTGAATGCCGGAGCGGCGGCTTTATTATTAAGTATTTTAGAACTCTATCACTTCCGGCGGAGCTGTGAAGCTTGCCAGTGTGGCAACCGCGTCCTTGAAGTAAAGAACTGCGGTGTTAGGGTCGTTCTCGTCGTACATCCTTCTGAGCATCGGATAATTGTCAAGCATGTGCTTCTTGGGTTCTACTCTGTCATCGTCCACGAGTGTGCCCGCGAGACGCAGCCACTGCTCTCCGTCGAAGCAGCAGAGCTCGACCTTGGCGCCGTTAGCCTGCCTGAATACGTCTTTGCCCTTACCGGTCTGGATGTAGAGTTTACCTTCGAAGATGTCGATAGTGCCGAAAGGTCTTACTCTCGCCTGATCTCCGTCTACTGTTGCGAGATAATAAGTCCCGCATTTCTTAATAAATTCATAGATCTTTTCCATAGGATCGCCTCCTTATAATATATGAATACAAAAGAGCGTGTATTATTAACTGATTAGATTATACTACTGAGAGCAAAACACTTCAAGGCTTAGAGCCTTTCCTTAAGCTCCCGGCAATAGTCGATGAGATAGGCCATGTTCAGCTGCTGGGCGTCGGATGCTTTTTTGAAGTCCAAGCCCGTCAGCTGGCCGATCTTATCCATCCTGTAGCGCAAAGTATTCTCGTGCTGGTGAAGCCCTCTGGCGGCCTCAGGGAAGTTCATGCCGTTCTCTGACCAGGCGGCCAAAGTCTCCATGAGTTTGCCGTTATTTTCGAGATCGAAGTCTCTGATGGGCTCCAGGATGCTTTTGCTGAAGTCTGCCATGGATTTGGAGTCACACTCCGGGAAGATGAGTTTCATGAGACCCAGGGCCTTAAATTCCTTGTTGGTGCCGGGATCCCTGCTGTAGGCCAGGAGGGCGGAGTACATGGCTTCCCTGATGGAAGCTCCGAGCTCTCCCAGATAGTAGTGGGTCTCGCTGATGCCCACCGAGGCGTTCGGCGTTCCCAGCTCCTGACGGAGGGCTTCGGCCACGGTAGCGTCCTTAAGGCCTTGCTTGTGCTCCCAGGTGGTGATGTACAGCAAGCCGCCGTCATAGGCCGCCATAAGGCTTTCAGGGGTATCCAGAGGGCTTCCTATATAGTTTCTGTAGCATTCAGAAAACCTGTCCTCCCCAAGCCTGTCTCCGGTGATGAGATAGTAGACTCTGTGCTGAGTCTCAAAGGAGGGATTGAGAAGCATGCTGTTCTCGTAGACCGCCTGCTCGCCTGAAGCCTGGGATGTGATGGTGTCCAGAAGCCGGACGATGTTGTCTGCGGATTCCTGTCGGATGATGCCGGTCTTCACGCCGAAGATAAGGTCTTCGATGAAGGGTTCTTTGCTGGAGAAGATGAAGATGGGGAAGTTCCGGGCTTCGGCGTATCTAAGGATGGTGTCGGAGATCCGTATCCTGAAGATGTCCTTGATGACCAGGCCGGAGACCCCTGCGTTGATCAGATCCTTCACGGCGTCTCCCACCAGGTTGGGATTGTCCTTGGCGTACATAAGGGTGCTCACCACCAACTGGTCCCTGTCGAAGTTGAAGTGCTTGTATTTGCCGCTGACTTCCGGCAGAAACTCGTAGTCCAGGATGCCCACAGAGGATACGCGGCGGGCCAGACCGCCTTTCCCGCAAAGCATCTTCATGCTGTCTTTATATGTGTTGTAAAAATCTGAAATAGTATAATACATGATTATAAAAGATTACAAATAAAAATATGATTATTTGTGGCAAATATGATGTCAAGGCGATATAACTTCAAAAATATTATAAATCACTACAAAATAATTTGCAACAATTTATAAATATTTTTAAATACTACAAAGGTTTTTTGTTGTGAGGCGGGGGCGGAGACGATATACTTAAACCAGAAAAGCAAAGACAAACACAGAAAGGAGATCCACATGAACGTAAAAGTTTTAGGAACTGAAGAACTTAAAGAAAGACTGAACATCGGTGAAGTTATCGAGGGAGTCAAGGCTGTCTACGAAGCCAAGACCAAGGGCGAGATCATCGTATGGCCTCTGGTATACCACGAGTTTGAGGACGGCAAGGGTTCCAACATGGACATCCGTTCCGGCGGCATCAAGGGCGACATCAACATCCACGGCATGAAGATGTTCAACGAGTTTCCGGGAAATCATGAGCTTGGGATCCCCTCACATATAGCGTGGATCATGGTATTCGATTCCACAAACGGCATGCCCATCGGTGTTGTGGACGGAGCATACGTCACCGGCATGAGGACCGGATCCGCGGGAGCCATCGGAGCCAAGGCTCTGGCAAGGCCCGAATCCGAGACACTGATGCTTCTCGGCGCCGGCCAGCAGGCTATGTTCCAGATCGCAGCTACGCTTACCCTCTTCCCTGGGCTTAAGAAAGTCTTGATCGCAGATCCCGTCAACCAGCCAAATGCCGAAAGATTTGCTGACAACTGCTGTTCGAGACTGTATAATGAATTTAAGATGGACAGATCTGAGGTCATATTTGAAGCTGTGACCGACCTGGCCCAGGCAGTAGGCGAAGCCGACATCATCATCACAGTGACTCCTTCCAGAAGCCCGGTCATCAAGGCGGAATGGGTGAAGCCCGGAACGCACTTCAGCTGCATCGGTTCCGATATGGAAGGCAAAGAAGAGATCGACCCTGAGATCTTCAGAGGAGCCAGAGTTTTCGGGGACGACCTTGACCAGTGCAAGAGAGTCGGCGAGATGGAGATACCGCTTAAAGTCGGCACTATCACAGAGGCTGAGCTCGGCGGAGAGATCGGACAGGTTCTTACAGGAGAAGTTCAGGGAAGAACTTCAGAAGACCAGATCACCATCTTCGATGCCACCGGCATAAGCGCCCTGGATCTCATCACCGCGAAGATAGCTCTGGAAGCATAATAAAACGCCGCGAAGCCTTGGAAATCAAGGAAGAACGTATTTTGCAAATAGACGATTTGACCTTAGTCACATGGAGGAAAAAACATGAAGATCAAGACCTTTAAAGTAGAGCGCTGGATGAACGAGTGGGAAGAAAAATGCACCTACAATCTGGCGGAGACCTGCATAGATTCACTGACAGTGAAGGAACTCCTGGAACTGGCAGGAGAGGACGTTAACGAATACATGATGAAGCTGGCGGATACCAGACTGACATACAGCCACATCTTCGGATCACCGGAGCTTCTTAATGGCATCGCCTCCCTTTACGAGGACGTGAAGCCCGAGGATATCGTTCCCACGCATGGAGCGATCGGAGCCAATCATCAGGTGATCATGACCCTCATCGAACCCGCCGACAACATGGTTTCCGTAATGCCCACATATCAGCAGCACTACTCCATTCCTGAGTCACTGGGTGCAGAAGTCAGACTTCTCAACCTGAATTATGAAAACGAATTCCTTCCCGACATCGAGTACTTAAGATCCATCGTGGACAAGAACACGAAGATGATCACCATCAACAATCCGAACAACCCTTCCGGCTCCTGGATCCCTGTGGAGAAGATGAAGGAGATCGTGGAGATAGCCAAGTCAGTCGGGGCTTATGTGCTTTGCGACGAGGTATACAGAGGGATCTCAGAGGACGGATCATACCTTCCTTCCATCGTTGACCTCTATGACAAAGGCATCTCCGTTGGTTCCATGAGTAAGTGCTATTCCATGGCCGGCGTGAGAATGGGCTGGATCGTCTGCAAGGACCCTTCGGTCATCCATCTTTGCCACGAAAGAAGAGATTATGACACCATCAGCTGCGCGGTGATCGACGACAAACTGGCAGCCCTGGCGCTCAAGCACAAGGACAAGATCATCGAGAGGAACAGAGCGATCCTGAACACCAACCGTCAGATCCTCGACGACTGGGTGAATGCCACACCGGAGGTCTACTACAGAAGACCCGTGGCAGGCACCACCGCCCTGGTATATTACAGGAAGGACATGTCTTCCGTTGAACTCTGCGAGGACCTGATGAGAAAGTACGGCGTTCTCTTCACCCCAGGCGAGTGCTTCGAGATCGAGCATTCGGTTCGTATCGGCTACGCCTTTGACTCAAAACTTCTCAAGGAGGGGCTGGATCTCTTCGCGAAGTATCTGAAGGAAATATAATTAAACCGTAACATTAAAACAGGGTCCGGGACAGCAGTTCCGGGCTCTGAATGCGTTAAGGGAGACAAAAAATGATAAGATTTGAATACGTCACTCCGGATAATTTTGAGGAAGTGATCAGTTTAAAACTAAGAGACGATCAGATCGGGTTTCTGGAGAATAACCTCTATTCTCTTGCAGAATCAAAGGTCTTCGACTATCTGGAACCGAGAGCCATATATGATGATGACACGCTGATCGGTTTCATGTTGTACTATTTTCAGCCCGATGGAGTCATAAGGCAGATGGGCCCGGGAGAAGGCTCCCATGAGATACATTCAGACGGGCAGGATTACGTTTATTTCAAGCGCCTGATGCTGGATGAAAAATATCAGGGACAGGGCCTCGGGAGAAAAGCTATGGAAGCAGCTGCTGACTATTTCAAAGAGCAGTATCCGTCCATTTCTTTCGTGGAACTGATGCATTATCTCGATAACGACACAGGAGCAAAACTTTATGTGTCGCTGGGTTATGAATCCACCGGAGAAGTCAGAAGAACCTTAAGGCCCGGCACTGAAGACGAATACGATGAAGAACTGGTGAGACGGTTCTATTACTGAAGGCCATCCGGGAGGAATTCGAAGAGGCCCGGAAGGAATTTTGATGGAACCCCGGAATATAGAACACATATAGTGCGATGGGCTGCCTTGATCGGCAGCCCATTTTTTGCGCAGGAAAATCCTGAAATCAGCAAAACAGCAAAAAAATCGTTTTTTATACCAAAAAAATCATATTTTTCATATTTACCACAAAAAACTGCTATGATATAATATCTTAGCGAATTATTTACATAATTATTTATGGAGGTAGTTATCGTTATGAAAGCAAGAGATGTTCTCAAGGATCTGGTCGCCATAAATACCATCGGTGACAAGCAAAATCACGAGATCATGGACTACATCGAAGCCTTCTATGACAAGCTGGGAGTCGGCGTGGAGAGAAGGACCAATCCCAAGACCGGCAAGGAGCTTCTCATCGCAAGCTACGGCGAGGATCCTGCCATGGGATTCATGGGTCACACGGACACGGTGGACATCACCGACGGCTGGGTGACGGATCCCTTCGTTCTCACCGAGAAGGAGGACGGCATGCTCTACGGCCTGGGCGCCTGCGATATGAAGGGCGGCATGGCCTGCTGGATGGCAGCCATCGCCAACACCGATCTCTCTAAGCTCAAGAGAGGCTTCAAGTGCTATCATACATATGATGAGGAGATCATGTTCGAGGGAGTTTACGACCTGGTGAACGCCCACGAAAAGTTCCCGCCCCACATCATAGTTGCAGAACCCACAGGCTTCAAGCCCGCCATCGGTTCCAAGGGCCTTCTGGAGATCATCTTCACCTTCAACGGCACCACCACCCATTCCAGCACGCCCATCGAGGGCAGGAGCTCAAACAAGAACGCTGTGAGATTTCTGAACAAGATGATGGACTTCGAACTGGAGCTCAGAAAGAACAAGACGGAGTTCTTCGGACTTCCTTATCCCACCATGAACATCGGCATCATCAACGGAGGAACATCCATCAACAAGGTGCCCGCCGAGACGGTGATCTACCTGGATTTCAGGATCTGCGACTCCGAGAGGGAATATCCCATCATCAGAAAGTTCATCGACGATGCTCTTGAGGGCGTGGACGCGACCTACGAGATCATCAATGACATACCGTCCTTTGTAAACAAGAGCGATCTGGTTAAAGTATACG
>JAFYJM010000003.1 GCA_017538125.1 Bacillota bacterium | reverse complement strand
TTGCGATCAGCATGTTCTCAGCGCCGTTAGCCTTCGCCTCTTCAAGCTTAGCCTTCAGGTCCTCCATGTCACTGTTTTTGTAGCGGTATCTCTTGGCTTTGCAGAGCCTGGTTCCATCGATGATGGAGGCGTGATTGAGTTCGTCGGAAATGATGGCGTCTTCTGCTCCGAGAATGGTCTCGAACAGTCCGCCGTTGGCGTCGAAACATGATGAGTAAAGGATGACGTCGTCCATGCCCAGGAAGTCTGCGATCTTCTTCTCGAGGTCCTTATGGATCTGCTGTGTGCCACAGATGAATCTTACGGAACTTAAGCCGAAGCCCCATCTGTCATAGCTGGCCTTGGCCGCCTCGATGAGTTCTTTGCTGTCCGAAAGTCCCAGGTAGTTATTCGCGCACATGTTTACCACGTGGGCTGCCTGAGTGGTATCGATCCTGGACCTCTGAGGGGTGGTTATGATCCTCTCGTTCTTCCAGGTGCCGCTTTCTCTGATCTCTTCAAGAGTCTTTCTGTATTTCAAAATTGCTGATTTCATTTCATATCTCCAATCATTTTCATATTAGCGCTGCCCTAGTCTTCCATCCAGTTCAGTACGACCTTGCCGGACATGCCGCTGTTCATGGCTTCGAAGCCTTTTTCAAAATCTTTGTAATTGAAGCGGTGCGTGATCACAGGTGTCAGATCCAGTCCGCCCTGGACCATGTATGACATCTGATGCCAGTTGTCCATCCTTCTGCCGTAGATGCCCTGAAGCGTAAGGCCTCTTCCGATGATCTCGTTCATGTCGATGGCTACGGGCACGTTGGATATTCCCAGCAGGCTGATCTTGCCGCCGTTTCTCATAACAGAGAACATCTGGTTGAGCGCTGCGCCGTTTCCGGACATCTCAAGGCCTACGTCGAAGCCTTCGACTATGCTGAGATCATGCATAACGTCGTGCAGATCTTCCTTTGAGATATTGACCGCACGGTCCACGCCGAGTTTACGCGCTAGACCCAGTCTGTATTCATTGACGTCCGTGATCACTACGCGGCGCGCTCCGGCATATTTGCAGATGCCGCTCGCGATGATACCGATAGGTCCTGCTCCGGTGATAATGACGTCTTCCCCAACTAAGTTCCATCTGAGAGCCGTGTGGGTCGCATTACCGAAAGCATCGAAAAACGCTACGACGTCTTCATCAAGATTCGGATCTATAATGATAACATTATGAGCAGGTATACAGACATATTCTGCGAAAGCACCGTCCCTGTCGACTCCTACGCTCACGGTGTCCTTGCACCACTGGATATCTCCATTATGACAGTTTCTGCAGTGTCCGCAGGTTATGTGGCCTTCGCCGCTGACTCGCTGTCCGATCTCGAAGCCCTTGACTCCGGCTCCGAGCTCCGCGATCTCGCCCACGTACTCATGACCTATGGTCATCGGTGGTTTGATATGCTGTCTGGCCCACGGATCCCAGTTATAAATGTGTACGTCCGTGCCGCAGATAGCGGTCTTATGCACCTTGATAAGCACCTCGCCGGGTCCGGGAGAAGGCACGGGCACGCGTCTTAATTCCAGCCCTGGGCCTGCCACAGGCTTGACGATGGCATCCATCATTCTTTCCATAACAACCTCCCAAATAAGAATTAATTATTGCCACAAAGTATTATATCACCCCTTCGCTAAAAAATCCACACTCTGCAAATAAAATAGGAATGCGCGTGCGCATTCCAACATATACTTCCGTAATAGTATCAAAACCTGAAATTTATGGTTCTTCCGCAGAAGTCCACGGATCAGCCTGCGAAGAAACGCAGCTGACCGGGCGACGAGGACCGGAACCATAAATTTCAGATTTGATACTAATCCAGAGCTTCTTTCTTCGCGACTGAGACTTTCTCGTCATAGCAGGAGAAGAGCTCGTCCATTTCGTCCTTGTCCTGGCATGCAGTGAACCAGCTCACCACAGGCACGATGACAAGACCACCCACCATGGCGATGACGCCGGACCTTACCGATGAGGCGAAAAGGTAGCCGAGGATCGGCCCCCAGCCTGACACGTCGATGCCTCCTAAGGAAACGATCATCTGGATCACCATGAGAGCGCAGCCCCATACAAACGAGACATAACAGGCTGCCTTGGTAGTACGCTTCCAGTATAAACCATAGAGAAAAGGCGCCAGGAACGATCCTGCCAAGGCGCCCCAGGATACGCCCATCATCTGGGCGATGAAGGTGATCTCAGGGTGAGAATCTTTGATGACAGCGATTATCGCGGATACGATGATGAAGAAAACTATGAGCCATCTCATGATCTTTACCTGATCGTCCTCACGGATATCGTTCTTTTTCATCGGCGTGATCACATCCAGAGTCAGTGTGGAGCTGGAAGTCAGTACCAGTGATGACAGAGTGGACATGGATGCCGAGAGCACCAGTACGATGACAATGGCGATCACGATAGCCGGTAGTGTAGCCAGCATAGAAGGCACGATCGTATCAAAGAGCGGCGTCACGCCGTTTGCCTGATACTGGATCTTATCCGCATAGAGTCTGCCGAAGCCGCCAAGGAAGTAACATCCGCCCGCGACGATTATCGCGAATACCGTGGATATGACAGTTCCCTTGTGGATGTCGCCCTCGCTCTTGATGGCATAGAATTTGTTTACCATCTGAGGGAGTCCCCAGGTGCCCAGAGACGTGAGCAGCACCACGAAGAGGAGCGCCAGCGGATCAGGCCCCAGGAATGAAGTGAATGCACCGCCCTGCCAGTTCTCGGCGGGAACCTCTGAGAGGCCTCTTATGGAGCCCATGAGTCCGCCGTTGGCGCTCAAGACCGAGCCGATGACCGCGCAGATGCCGAAAAGCATGATGATGCCCTGGATGAAATCATTTATTGCAGTAGCCATGTATCCGCCGAATATGACGTAGATGCCGGTGAGCACCGCCATCAGGGCGATGACAGCCCAGTAAGGCACGTCGAATACGAGCCCGAAAAGACTTGAAAGTCCATTGTAGAGGGAGGCAGTATAAGGAATAAGGAACACAAATACGATAATCGACGCGATGACTTTCATGTTGATCGAGTCAAAGCGCTTGCCGAAGAAGTCCGGCATAGTTTTGGCATCCAGATGCTGAGTCATGATCCTGGTCCTGCGGCCGAGGATGTTCCATGCCATGAGCGATCCGATGAAGGCGTTGCCCAGGCCTGCCCAGGTGGACGCGAGGCCGAAGTTCCAGCCGAACTGTCCGGCATATCCTACGAAGATAACTGCCGAAAAGTATGAAGTACCGAAAGCAAAAGCCGTGATCCACGGGCCTGCCTTACGGCCTCCCAGCACGAAACCATTAACGGTCCTGGCTTTTTTTCTGGTGGATACTCCGACGGCGATCATCACCGCAAAGAATATGACCAACATAATGATACTGATGAGTTTAGTGTTCATAAATAGCCTCCCAAAGCTGTTTGTCTATAAGCACTTCTCAAGCGCCTGCCCTTGCTTATCAGTCCGTCTGGAACGTCCTCTTCAGCCGGCTTACAAAATGCTTATGGGCTTATGATACTACTGGAATGTTGGTCTGTCAAGTGAATTTTCAGAAAATTCTGAAAAATATTATTATCAGCCTTTGATCCACCAAAAAAGGAGCACAATGTGCTCCTTTTTCTCCGTTTAATGCCCTCCCGGGCTATGTTTCTTAGGCTCTTCAAAGCCGCTTATCATGTGTCTTCTGTCAAGCAGACTCTGTAGCGCACATCCTTACCCGGCGAACCTTCTGAAGAATCCTTCTGCAGTGGTTTTCATAGAGTCCGGTGTCCGCTTAAGGCATTCATCCTTCAGGTCTTCGGGCAATCCCCAGTAAGCCTCTGCAATGGATCCGGCGATGCAGGCCATAGTGTCTGTATCCCCTCCCAGAGATACCGCAAGTCTCACCGTTTCCTCATAGCTTCCGCCTTCCAGGAAGCAGATGATGGACTCCGGGACGGAACCCTGGCATGTCTCGTTGAATGAATAGCCGGGTCTGATCTCATCGCATGTCCTTTCAAGATCGTAGCCGAACTCTCTTGTGATATAGTCTTTTATGAAGGCTTTGTCATGACCGTTTCTGGCCAGACAGATCGCTGCCGCCGTCGATTCGGCGCCTTTGATCCCTTCAATGTGGTTGTGTGTGACTTCCGCGGTCCAGCGTGCGATCTTTCTCACTTCATCAAGATCGTCCGAGATCCAGCCCGCAGGAGAAACTCTCATGGCTGAACCGTTTCCGAAACTGTTGTAAGGCTCTCTGTTATCAGACATGAGCCAGCCAAAGAATCTGCCTCCGTAGCCGGCGTCAGGGAATTGTCTCCCCCACTTTTTCATCTCGTCCACAAGCAGGTTTTTCACTGCGGTCTCGTCCTCTAAAAGGCCCTCGTCCGCAGCTCTGCTCAGCGCCTCCGCCACTGCGACGGTCATGACCGTGTCATCAGTAAATCTCGACCTCCAAGTCAACAGCGGAAAAGCGATTTTTTCCTTGCCACGCATGAATTCATAAGGGCTGCCGATAATGTCTCCTAAAATTGCTCCGTACATAATATCCCCTCCTTTTCATTATCTGTATGCATCATAACATACCAAGGGGCGTGAGCGGTCGCCCGGCAGGCGACAATGTCTGATAGGCAAAGTTTGCCTGGAAATATTTGCGTTAAGATATCTGACCGTCTTCGCTCAGATCATTCCACGCTTACGAGCTTCACTAATACTTCTATCATCTTTTTCATCTCGTCTATGGAGACGAATTCCATCACACCATGGAAGTTTTGACCGCCTGTAGAAAGATTCGGGCAAGGCACGCCCATGTATGTGAGCCCAGCGCCGTCGGTACCGCCTCTGATCGGCGTGATGAATGTCTCGACTCCAAGGCTCTCGAAAACGTCGATCGCCTTATTAACGATCTCGATGTGCGGCTCCACGAGCTCGCGCATGTTATAGTAAGT
>JAFYJM010000030.1 GCA_017538125.1 Bacillota bacterium | reverse complement strand
GAATGGCAGGCGCCGGTTTTTTGCGCTTTCTGAGCGCATAAAACACAGGTCTGTCACAATCACAGCTTATAATAATATGTAGCGCTTTTGACATAAGTGTGATATAATATATAGCGCTGAAAATCGACAAAATTTAAGAAAGGAAGACCGCAGGAGATATTTTGCGGCCGCATAGATCAAAATGGGTTTATTAGAAAAAATATTTGGGGATGTTAATTCGAAAGAAGTAAAGAAGCTGGACCGGATCGCTGACGAAGTCATGGAGCTCGAGGACAGATTCAAAGATATGAAAGACGAGGAGCTTCAGGCCATGACCGTCAAGTTCAGGGAGAGACTGGCTGAGGGAGAAACTCTGGACGACATTCTGCCGGAGGCCTTCGCGGTCTGCCGTGAGGCTGCATGGAGAGTCCTCGGGATGAAGCACTACAAAGTTCAGGTCATCGGCGGTATCGCCCTCCACCAGGGAAGGATCGCCGAGATGAAGACCGGTGAAGGTAAGACGCTGGTCGCGACCCTTCCGGTATATCTGAACGCTCTGGAAGGGCATGGCGTACACGTGGTCACCGTCAACGACTACCTGGCCAAACGTGACGCTGAGTGGATGGGACAGATCTACACCTTCCTCGGGCTTACCGTTGGCTGCGTCATCCACGGAATTGAGCAGGACGTGCGTAAGCAGGCTTATGAAAGCGATATCACCTACGGCACGAACAACGAATTCGGTTTCGACTACCTTCGCGACAACATGGCGATCTACAAAGAACAGCTTATACAGAGAGAGCTGAACTACGCCATCGTCGATGAGGTCGACTCGATCCTCATAGATGAAGCCAGAACGCCCTTGATCATTTCCGGCAGGGGCGACGAGTCTACGGATCTTTATGCCAAGGCGAACAAGTTCGTTACCGGCCTGAGAGCGGAGACCGACTATACGATGGACGAAAAGGACAAGAAGGTCATGCTCACTGAAGAGGGCGTGGCGAAGGCTGAGAATTACTTCGGTCTGGACAACTTCGGAGATCCTGAGAGCATGGAATACAACCATCATGTGCTGAACGCCCTGAAGGCCCACGCCATGATGAAAAAAGACATAGACTACATCGTCAAGGACGGCGAGATAATCATAGTAGATGAGTTTACCGGCCGTTTGATGTACGGCAGGCGCTACTCTAACGGACTTCACCAGGCTATTGAGGCTAAGGAAGGCATGAAGGTGCGTTCGGAGTCCAAGACGCTGGCCACGATCACCCTTCAGAACTACTTCAGAATGTATCAGAAGCTTGCCGGTATGACCGGTACAGCTATGACAGAGGAAGAAGAGTTCAGAGATATCTACGGCATGGACGTAGTGGCCATCCCGACCAACAAGCCGGTCATTCGTGAAGACCTTGAGGACGCGGTCTACGCTACACAGAAGGCCAAGTACAAAGCGATCATCGACAGGATCGTCGAGGTCCATGAGACCGGACAGCCTATCCTTGTCGGTACCGTATCCATCGAGATATCTGAACTCCTTTCGGAGATGCTGGACAGACGCGGCATCAAGCATTCAGTATTGAACGCGAAAAGGCATGAGAAGGAAGCCCAGATCGTAGCTGAAGCAGGTAAGAGAGACACGGTCACGATCGCGACCAATATGGCAGGTCGTGGTACCGATATCATCCTGGGAGGCTCGAACTGCACTCCTGAAGAGCATCAGGAAGTCGTGGATCTGGGTGGACTTTGCATCATCGGTACTGAGAGACATGAGTCAAGACGTATCGACAATCAGTTGAGAGGCCGTGCCGGACGTCAGGGAGACCCGGGCATCACCCAGTTCTACATTTCACTCGAAGATGATCTGATGAGACTTTTCGGAGGCGAGAGGATGCAGACGATGATGGACAAGATGGGCATGTCCGAAGAGGCTGTGGCAGCAGGCATGCTTTCGAAGACCATCGAGAATGCTCAGAAGAGAGTCGAGTCAAGGAACTTCGAAGTGCGTAAATACGTTCTCCAATACGACAACGTCATGAACAAGCAGAGAGAAGTCATCTACGGCGAGCGTCGCAAAGTGCTTTTCAACGACGAGGTCAAAGAATACATCATGGGCATGATGGAGAACCTTGTGGACAACATCATCCAGTCCGCCACAGTCGGCACGAAGTATCCTGAGGAATGGGACTTCGATTCTTTGAACGATAAACTGAATTCCATCACCTTCGATTGGCCGGAACTTGAGTATGACAGCGACAAGATGCACTCCTGGACAGTAGAAGATCTGACCGAAAAGGTACTTGAGACCATGAGAGGCCTTTACAAGATCAAAGAGCAGGAGATCGGCGAGGAGACGATGCGCGAGCTCGAGAAGATGGTCATGCTGAGAGTCATCGACAACCGCTGGATGGATCACATCGACGCGATGGATGACCTGAAGAAGGGAATTGGTCTGAGATCCCTGGGCCAGATAGATCCGGCAGTCGCTTATGCCAACGAAGGCTTCGACATGTTCGAGGAGATGACCGCTGACATCCAGGAGGAGACCGTCAGATTCTGCTACAACGTGACACAGAAGACCACCACAGCACGTAAGAGCGTGGTTTCCCAGGAGGAAGAGCGCAAAGACGAATACCATGACGACGCACGCGAGCAGGCCGCTCAGACACGTACGTCCGGTCCGAATATGCCTAAGGCTGCGCCTAAGCCCGAGGAGGCCAAGCGCCCTGAGACCTTCAGACGTGAGACTCCGAAGGTTGGCAGAAACGATCCTTGTCCCTGCGGTTCAGGCAAGAAATATAAGAACTGTCACGGAAGGGTGCAGTGAAGCACATTGATATAATATCGAAAGCAAATATGAGGTAACAGATGAAGATCGAGATAAACAAACCGGGTCCCCGGGCTTTCTATGATGAGATAGTATTCATCCTTATAAACAACTCCAAGATCAGAAACAATCCCACGAAACCTGCCAAAACCATGACAGGCTTCATGGCGACCCGCATAATAGGATATTTTCTGGTTGCAATGGTGGCCCTTTATCTGGCCATCAGCAAACAGGACATGATATATATGGCCATTTTCGGAGCGCTTCTGGTGGCAGTGGTCGCTGTGTTCATAACCTACAGACACAGCAGGAAGCAGGTATACGAACTGATGGACGATGTGAGCCCGAAAACCGTCGAGATCGATGAAAAGGGCATAGCCTATACGGAGAACGCTATGGAACTTCGCTATGACTGGAGCGACATATCCTGCATCATTCTGAACAAAAACTCATTCGCTGTGCTCCCGAAGGACAAGATGAAAGCGATGATCTTCATCTCAACGGAGTACAAGGATCAGGTGCTTCAGGGACTTAAAGAAGCAGATCACGCCTACCTCCTGGAAGACAACGTTACAAAAGAAAAATAACAGAAAAACAACATATGATCTTAAAATAAATGCATTAAGCATGAAAGGGGAAAGACCGATGCTCAAACTTGATGCTATCAAGCAGGAAATACCGGCATTAAGACCGGTACTGGCTGAAGTTCGTAACTCCCTTTGACCTGGATAAGGTCTTGGATGAGTTAGAAAGGACGAACCGGGAGATCGAACAGCCGGACTTCTGGGACAATATAGAATACGCCCAGAAGGTAATGAAACAGAAAAGCGCTATGGAGGACACCGTGAATTCATATGAGCGTCTTGAGACTGGCTTAAGAGACATCGAAGAGATGATAGAACTCTGCGAGCTTGAAGAGGACGAAGACACGGCGGACGTCATAGTCGATGATTTTGAACAGTTGAAAAAGGACCTTGAGGAGCTCAGGATAGCCACGCTCCTGACCGGCAAGTATGACCATTCGAACGCCATACTTTCGATCCACGCCGGTGCAGGCGGAGTGGAGGCGATGGACTGGGCCGAGATGCTTTTCAGGATGTACACGAGGTACTGCGAGAAGAAGGGCTACAAGGTCAGAGTCATAGATTATCAGGATGACACGGAAGCTGGCATCAAATCTGCCACTATCATAGCAGAAGGCGAGAACGCTTACGGATATCTTAAGAATGAGAAGGGTACTCACAGGCTCGTGAGGATCTCTCCCTTCAATGCCCAGGGTAAGAGACAGACGTCTTTTGCCCTTGTTGAGGTTACGCCGGAGATAGACGATGACGTTGATATCGAGATCAATCCGGAGGATCTTAGGATCGATACCTACCGTTCATCCGGAGCAGGAGGCCAGCACGTTAACAAGACCGACTCCGCCATCCGCATCACCCACCTTCCCACAGGCATCGTGGTAACGTGCCAGAACGAGCGCTCCCAGTTCCAGAACAAGGACATGGCCATGAGGATCCTGAAGGCGCGCCTCCTGGAGAGGGCTGAAGAGGAGCGCAAGGCTAACATCAAAGAACTCAAAGGCGACATGGGCATGGGCACCTGGGGCAACCAGATCAGATCCTACGTCTTCCAGCCCTATACCATGGTGAAGGATCACCGCACTTCCTACGAAGTATCCAACGTGAACGCCGTGATGGACGGTGAGATCGAAGGCTTCATCAACGCCAAATTACAGCAAAAGGACGACGAGTAATGATAAATACGATTTTTTGGGATTTCGACGGCACGCTGCTTGATACGAATGACGTGATCCTTGAATCCTGGCAGGTCACATATGAGCATTACTATGGCAAAAGGATGCCTGTGGAGCACATCACCAAGTGCTTCGGCGAGCCTCTGCTTGTGACCATGGCCAGGGAATTCCCGGAGGTGGAGCCGCTGGAAGCCGCGAACGTGTACAGGACTTACCAGAAAGATTTCGCCTACAGGAACGTCAAGACTATACCGGGCGTCTTCGAGGCGGTCGAAGAACTGAGAAAACGCGGGTATAAGCAGTGCATCGTTACTTCCAGGACGACCGAGTCGACCATGAGGTATCTGGAACTTTTCGATAAAACAGACGCCTTTGACGGCATGGTCACCTGCGACGACACTGATAAACATAAGCCTGATCCTGCGCCGATCCTTCTCGCACTTGAGAAGATGGGCTGCACGAGCGATGAAGCACTGATGGTCGGAGATGGCGTCTTCGACATAAAATGCGCCAACAACGCCGGAGTCAGGGCAGTCCTGGTAGGCTGGAGGATCACTGACACCGATAACATGCTGATCAGGGATGCAGTCCACGACTACGAGGTGGACAGCCCTGAAGAACTGCTTGAACTCATAGAAAGACTGTAAATGCTCAACATATACTACGGGCGGGAATCCGTCGACCATGAAAAGTTCATAATCGACCACATAGATCTCAAGGGCAGAGCCCTGATCATCGTGCCTGACCAGTATACCCTGGAGGCCGAGAGAAGGCTCTTCAGCGAGACCGGCGCGGAAGCTCTGATGGATGTGGAAGTCATATCGATGTCTCGTCTGGGCTACAGGCTGCTCTCGGAGCTGGGCGGCTCCAAAAGGACTTTCATCGATAAGTACGGCCGCCACATGATACTTTCGCAGGTTGCGAAGGATCACAGCAGCGAGCTCACGGTATTCAGAGGGCTTGAGACTAAGAGTTCTTTCCTCGAGATGGTCAACAATTTCATCTCGGAGATGAAGCAGTACAATTCCGGATTAAGCGAGCTTGAAGCGATACGCGACAAGGTGGACAGCGACACTTACGTCTACAGGAAGCTCTGCGATATGGCTCTTATCTACGGAGAGTACGAAAAGAAGATACGCGGGAGATATACCGACTCCGAGGACTACATCGACCTCTTCCTGAGCAAGATCGGAAGCTCCAAACTCATATGCGGCAACACGATCTGGATCTATGGTTTCGACAGCTTCGCGCCAAAAGCCATATCGGTAATAGGCGAACTGATGACCTATGCCGGAGAGGTGAATATCGTGCTCACTTCATCATCTGATCCGAAGGACAGGGATGCTGAGCTCTTCGATCTCAGCAGGCTCGTGATAAGGAAACTCATGGAGGCTGCAGATATCAGGCATGTCGAGCACAGGGAAGCGCTGATCCCCGACACTTACGAAACTTACAAGGATCATGAGAAATACGCAGCCATCAGACATCTGGAGAGAGAGCTCTATGCTCTGCCTTCCAGACCGTACCCGGGCGATGTGAACACGCCCGTCCTGGTGGAAGCGTCGAACATATACAATGAGGCTGAGAACGCCGCGGCCTACGTCCTGCACCTTCTTAGAGATGAAGGCTTCAGGATGAATGATATCAAGGTCATCGTGAACGACCAGGACGTGAGAGGACCGATACTCAGAAGGATCTTCGAGGAGTATGGGCTGGATCTTTTCAGCGACAGCGGAAGGAGCGTCGAGGACAACCCGATCATCCGCTACATCATGTCGCTTTTCGACGTGGTTATCGAGAGGTTCGACACTCAGGCGGTAATAAGCATGCTCAAGACCGGACTCGCAAGCCTGGATCCAGAAGAGATCGCTGATCTTGAGAACTATGCCATCAAATACCGCATCAAAGGTTCCATGTGGAAAAAAGACTTCATGCGCGGATCCTTTGAGTATGAAGAAGAAGCAATGGCAAGGCTCAACGAACTGAGAAGACGCGCCGTGGAGCCGTGCATGCGATTCGAAGAGATCTTCAAAGCGGCAGCCACCTACGGCGACTTCATCAAAGGACTTTATGCCTTTTTAAGAGATGACATCGACCTGGTCTCAAGGATCGAAGACCTCGAAAAAGTTCAGATCGAAGAAGGAAGGGAAGATCTGGCCGAAGAGACGGACCAGGTCTGGGATTCTTTCCTGAGGATCACCGAACAGATAAACGAGATCATGGGCAGCGAGAGCTTCGACAGAAGGTCTATGAGAGAGCTGCTGACGGTCGGTCTCAGCGGACTTAAAGTCGGCATGCTCCCACCCTCCAAGGACGGCCTTCTGATGGGTACTATGCAAAGGACGAGGACCGGTCAGGTCAGAGCGCTCGTGGTCGTAGGAGCCAACGAGGGCGTGCTGCCTAAAGGCAGACCGTCTCAGGGCATCTTCGGCGATGATGAGAAGACGCTCTTTAGAGACGAAGGCATCGAACTCCTCAAAGTCGATTCGATCGCTCTGATGGAGGAAAAGATGGGCATCTACAGAAACCTTTCCGGATACGGCGAGAGGCTCTACGTGAGCTACTCAATGTCAGATGCGGAGGGGAGCGCTGCGAAGGCTTCGCCGATCTTCTATAAACTCAAAGAAATCTTCCCGAACGTCAAAGTTAAGACTGACGCTATCAGCTCAGGCGACGTGAGATTCCTGATGAACGGCGAGATGAGCGGCCTGAGGCACATGGCCAATTCGCTTGAGAAGGCCACCGAGGGAGAAGACGTACCTGATGACATCCGCAAAGGACTGAACTGGTACAGAGCTCATGATCCGGAGAAACTTGATACGATCAGGCAGAGTCTGTCGTTTACGAACAAAGCGGAGGATCTGGACATGGAAACTGCCGCTATGCTCTATAAGAGAGACCCCTCGGGCGATCTTAGCGCCAGCCCTTCGAGGATCGAAAGGTTCTCCAGATGTCCGTTCTCACATTTCGTGAGCTACGGACTAAGACCTGAAGAGAGGCGTACGTTCGAGGTGGCCAACAGAGAGATCGGAGACGTTCTCCATGCCTGCATGATGAAGCTTACCGACAAACTCAGCGTGAACGGGCTGCCTCTGACCGATCCGACATCCCCATGGATGACAGTCACTGACGATGAGATCAAAGAACTGATAAAGTCCTTCCTCGAAGAAGAGATGGAGACTTACAGGGGGGGAGTTTTCAGTCAGGGAAATGAAGAGAAATACCGCTCTGAGAGACTGCTTGAGACCTTCACGCGCGTAGCATCGAACCTGGTGGAACAGGTAAGAGCAGGCAGCATCATCAGGGGAAGGTATGAAGTGCGTTTTGGAAGAGGCCGAGAGATACCTCCTATCGTCATGCAGCTCGGCGAGGAAGCAGGAAACGCGAAGGTCTATATTGAAGGAATAATCGACAGAGTGGATTATCTGCCTGGTTCAAGGGTCAAGATCATAGATTACAAGACGAGCCTTAATACGATATCGCTCAAAGAGGCTGAGCAGGGCTTCAAACTGCAGCTCATGCTCTACCTTCAGGCTGCGATGGAAGACGAATTAAAGCCTGCGGGAGTGTTTTACTTCATGATCACGGAGCCCTTCATCAATATGACTGGCAATGTATCAGAGGACCAGGAAGGCGGTCAGGCAACACCTGATCCGGATAAGCTTGCCAAGGCGATCTCCAAGGAGTTCAGGATGAACGGTTTCATGTCGAAAGATCCTGAAACGATCAGAAACATGGCGGGAGATTTCGAGAAATTCTCTGATATACTTCCGCTGCAAAATTCATCAAAAGGCATAGTTTATACAGGCAGAAGCGAAGATCTTTTGCTGAGCGACGAGGATTTCGAGAGATTAAAAGAGACAGTCTCCGACACTGTGGCCAAGCGCCTGTCGGAGCTCATCAGGGGCAAGGTGGATATCCATCCTATGATGATCAACAACGTGTCCGCCTGCAAGAACTGCGATTACAAAGGCCTGTGCAGGTTTGATTCGATATTTGAAGGCAATAGCTGGAACGCCCTGGACTGACATGATTAACGAGCCGGATGAAGTTTTATACAGCCGCTTCCTTAAGGAAGGGAACAGCGACGACCTGAGAGTCCTCCTTGAAAGATACAGGGAGAGCCTCACGCTTTTCCTATACAGATATATGGACAGCATGGAAGATGCAGAAGAGATCATGCTGGACAGTTTTGCTGCGGCCGTTTCAGGAACTGCGAGCTTCAGAGGGAGCAGCAGTTTCAAGACCTGGCTCTTCGCCATCGGCAGGAACCAGGCCATGAAACAACTCAAGAAGCGGCGTCTGGAGACTGTGCCCATGCACGAGGGACTGGCTTATGATACCGAAGAGCCGGGCATGGAGATCTTCAGGTCGGAAGAGAGGGAGAAACTCTATAAGGCCCTGGAAGAGATACACCCGGATTACCGGGAAGCGCTTTATCTGATGTATTTTGAGAACATGTCGGTGGACGAGATCGCTTCAGTCATGAATAAGAACAGGAAGCAGATCTACAACATGATCCAGAGAGGCAGGGACTCATTGAAAAAGACGCTGGAAAGGATGGGATTCGATCGTGACAATTATTAACGGAGCATATCTGGGATACGTGGTGATCGGTCTTCTGGCCTTCGTACTCGGCATAACGGTTACTTTGCTCTGCATACATCTCAGCAGATACTATAACAGCAAAAGGTGACGACTGATGGATATCACCATTATCCCATTGATATTCAATTTAATAGATGTGGCGATGCTGGCATACATCCTCTACAGCGCATCGAAGCTCAAAGTCAGCGACAGGTATTCAACGACCATGGCATTCTTCGCTTTCGGAATGGCCTGTCTACTGGTAAGCTATCTTTACTGGCTGGCCTATGACCTCATGAGGGCGGGGACCAGAATGCCTTTCGCAGCCAACGAGATAGGCGAGGCGGCGACCACGCTCCTTCTGGGCGCGGCGCTTGCCACGATCTTTTCCGGCAGAAAGGCTGAAGCCGGGTTGGAGACCATAGGAGGCATCATATTCACAGTCGTGAGCATCGGCCTCTGGATCGGGTGGTCCGGCGAATGGTTTCAGGACATAATCGGAGGAGCCGCTATGGGCTATCTGATCTATATTACGATCAGAGGACTCAAGATCACCGGGACTTTCACCCCAAAAGAATGGACAGGCATCGGTATCGTCGTCGGTCTGCTTCTTATCCTGCAGATCGTGATCTTCTTCCTGCCCGAAGGCATCAAAACCTCTGTGGACGCACTGTGCTACATGATAATGGCTGCAGCTGTTTTATATACGTTCTACCTCGTGAAGAAGACCATCGGAGATGAAGAACGGCCCGAAAGGTTCCTTTGCGTCTCGTTCGGGGCATTTATCTGTTCGCTCAACTGCATGTACATGAGCGCAGAGCCGATCTATTTCTTCTTCGATCTGACGACCACGATAGCGACATGGTTCGTATATCTGGGCATCGCAAAGGTGGTGAAGCAGCAATGATCTATGCAGAGAACATCCTTATATGCATCGCTATACCGCTTCTCCTGTCGCTACTGTTCATTGACGGCATATCCAGAAGATTCGTTGGTTCCTTCGTGATCGGGATGGTAGTCTGCCTTCTGTCTGCATACATCAGCGGTTATGTCAATCTGCTGAGCGGCATGGGAGACGAAGACACGGCAATATTCATTTCTCCCGTGGTCGAAGAGATCATGAAGCTTCTGCCGCTTCTGTTCGCGATATTGATGTTCATGCCTGAGAACAAGGTCATGTATCAGTTGGCCATGGGTATCGGCGCAGGCTTCGCGACCTTCGAGAACTGCTGCTACATCCTTACGGCCGGCGCTGAAAGCCTGCCTTACGTAATAATAAGAGGCTTCGCCGTGGGAGGCATGCACATCGTGAGCATACTCGCTCTGACGCTTGGTATAGAGCTTATGCGGCGCTTCAAATCGCTGTCGTTCCCGGCCATCCTCGGAGCGCTGTCGCTTTCGATGACCTTCCATGGTCTGTACAATCTTCTGGTGTCTGAGCCGGGCATATCTTCATATATCGGCTACGCGATGCCGCTTATTACAGCCGCTCTTCTGTATGTTCCGTACAAACGGTTCAGGAGAACTCAATAAATTCTGAAAATTTCCGCCCCTCGGGGCGGTTTTTTGGTGAGTAAAATCATCGATTTAACGTACTAAAGGATAAAAGGGGTTTTGAAAGGCGGTGGTGCGCTTGAAATACGATATTGACGTATCTGTAAAAGAGATACAGAAGAGAAGCAAAAAACTCATCATAGACAGGCAAAAGAAAACAGTCGGCATGCTTTCCGCACTGTCATTTGTGATTTTTTGCATACTGACAGTCTCATTCTACAGCATGGCCGATGTGCCGGGAACGGCTGCGAAGGGATCCTTCTACGGCGCCTTCCTGATCTCGAAGGAGACCGGAGGCTTCGTACTCATCGGAGTGATATGCTTCGTGCTCGGCGTATGCGTAGCGACGTTGATCGGCAGAAGGAACGGCTACGCGCCGCGCTTCACGAAGGAGACCATATACGGCGGGAAGGAGGAAGATCCCAATGATTAAACCCAGGAAACTGAAAAAGGGCGATACCATAGGCATTATCTCACCGGCCAGCCCGTCGGAAACGAAGAGTGAGGTCATAAGGACGAAGGAATTCCTTGAAGCTCTGGGATACAAGGTGGCGATCGCGAAGAACGTGAACAAGACCAAGGGTCTGACTGCAGGTTCAGAGGAGGACAGAGTAGAGGACATTCACGAGATGTTCTCAAGAGATGATGTCGATGCTGTCTGTGCTACGCAGGGAGGCTATGGTTCGGCTCAGCTCCTCAGGAAACTTGATTTCGATCTGATCAAGGCCAATCCGAAGATATTCACAGGCTTCAGCGATATCACGTCGCTTCATCTGGCTTTCAACAAGCTCTGCGACATGGTCACTTTCCATGGGCCGGGCATTGCCAGATTCAATGAGGAGGATCTGAACGAATATACCAAAGAATCATTCTTCGGAGTCCTTGGCGAGGACAAGCCCTACGGCGAGATCAAAAAAGCCGATCCCAAGAACTGGCTCACGACTATATCGGGCGGCGTCTGCGAAGCGCCTGTGATCGGAGGCAATCTGACACTGATCTGCTCCACTCTGGGCACACCTTACGAGATCGACTGCAAGGGCAAGATCCTTTTCTTCGAAGACGTCGAGGCAGAGCCGTGGATAATGGACCATATGCTATCTCACATGAGAAACGCCGGCAAACTGGACGACGCTGTCGGCTTCCTGATCGGAGACAGTTCGACCTGCAAACCCTTCAAATATGAGCCCGGCTTCCTGGTCGACTTGAGCGTGGAAGACGTGCTCAGCTACTATCTCGAACCTCTCGGCAAGCCCGCGCTTTACGGACTGCCTTTAGGACACAGCACCAGCCTGGCCACACTTCCTCTCGGAGTGATGTCGAAGCTCGATGCTGATAATAAAACGTTTACTATACTCGAAAGCGGAGTAATATAGGAGGAATCAAAATGAATAAGAAAGGAAAGAAAGTTATAGTGCTGCTTCTGGCACTCGTAATGGTGCTTACCTTCACCGCATGCGGCGGAGGCGGCGGCGGAACTGATGAAGAAGTAGTTTTCAATATCGCGACTACTGAAGGTCTCGACACATTGAACTTCTTCTCGTCTGAAATGGCAAAGGTAGCAGACTGGCATATGGCGATGTATGATTCTCTGATCAGCTTTGACGAGAACTATAATCCTGTTCCCAACCTGGCTACATCATGGGAGAACGAAGGAAATGACTGGACCTTCCATTTAAGAGATGACGTCACCTTCTCAGATGGAGAGAAACTGACTTCAGAAGATGTCAAGTATTCATTTGAACAGGCTGTAAACAGCTATCTGTATTCTGTCTATGCAGAAAGGATAGATTCCATCGAGTGCCCGGACGAAACCACAGTCGTTTTCCACTGCACTAACGCAAAGCCTGATATTCTCTATCAGAATCTGCCTATTATTCCCAAGCATGTATGGGAAGCTGTTGAAGATCCTCTGACCTATGAACCCGATGAGTGGGTAGGGTCCGGACCTTTCATCTACAGCGCTGAACTCAGCGGTAACGGCGTTACTGCTTTTGTGAAGAATCCCAACTACTGGGGAGACGAGCCTGCTATCGACACATTGGTATTTACTCAGTATGATAACGCAGGTGCCATGGCTCAGGCCATGAAGCTTGGTGAAGTAGATGCGTGCTATTCCCTTGAGAAGACTCAGTACGAGGACATCGCGAACACAGAAGGGATCGAGGCTGCAAGCTTCGACGCCTGGGGCTTTGAGTACATGGGATATAATATGCTCGATGAACTTCTGGCTGACAAGACTATCAGACAGGCTATAGACTACTGCACAGATAAAGAGTATATCATCGAGATGAGCTATGAGGGAGCAGCCGACATCGCATACGGTCCTGTAAACAACGTAGGCTTCGTTTACGATCCTCCCGCAGGTGTAAAGAGAGAATTCAGCACAGACAAGGCGAACGAGCTTCTTGATGAGGCAGGATATGTCGATACGGACAACGATGGCATCCGTGAGAAGGACGGCAAGAAACTCAGCTTCGAACTGATCACCGCATCTCATAGATCATCCTGGCAGACAGCTACTGTAAACTCACTCATTGAAGAATGTGCCAAGGCAGGCATCGAGATCAAGTGGAACGCCATGGAAGTCGCAACCATGTGGGATACCTGCTATGACGGCAATCCTGATTGGCAGATGACCCTGGACGGCTGGGGCGGAACCATGGATCCCGGCTACATCCTCCAGCTCTTCATAGATTGGGAGAAGGGTGGATACGCAGGCGTTGCATACGGCAATCCTGAGTTCGACAAACTCTACGACGCTATATTCGCGGCTACAGATCAGGACGAGAGAGCAAAACTCATAGAGGAAGCCCAGGCTGTTCTTTATGAAGACTGCCCTTACACATATCTCTGCTACAGCAAAGTATTCCAGTGCATCAATTCGGACAAGTGGACCGGATACAAGGCATACAGCAACGGATATTTTGACAACCTTACAAACTACAACTACGTACATATCGCGCCCAAGGCATAACTGAAGATCAAGGCGGGGGACCTATGTCCTCCGCCGCTTTTACTAAAAAAGCGGATCTTACACGAAAGAGAGAAAACAAAATGGGCAAACGTATACTTAAAAAGTTTTTCTTTTCATGTGTGACCATATTTTTTGTAGTCGCATTCAATTTTTTCCTGTTCAGGATCATGCCCGGAAACGTCGAGACCATTTTGACAAGGGCTAACACCACCGAAGCGGTGAAGCAGAGACTGATAGAGCAGGCAGGCCTTAACAAACCCATCCTGACGCAGTTCTGGATCTACATCAGAGATCTTTTGACAGGGAATTTCGGTGAGGCCTTCAATTCTTATGACGGCAGCACCAACGTGCTTACGATCATTATCAATCGTATACCTAACACGGTAATACTGCTTCTCTGCGCGGAAATATTCGCGATAATCGTCGGTCTTGTGATCGGCGTGATCTGTGCTCAGAAGAGGACCACCAAGCTGGATACCGGACTGCTTTCGGGATCTCTGGTGCTTTATTCCATGCCGACCTTCTGGTTCGCCATGCTTCTGATCTTCATCTTTTGCGCTACGCTTCACATCTTCCCGACAGGAGGCATATTCACTCCGGGACGGCATTTTTACGGCATGGCCAAGGTCATGGATTACCTGAGGCATATGATATTGCCTATGCTTTGTATGGGTGTCCTTATGGTCGGCGGATACTCGATCACCATGAGGAGCACGATGATAAATATCCTTACTGAGGACTATATCAACACCGCCAGAGCCAAAGGATTCTCCACGAGCTATATTCTTTTCCATCACGCGATCCCTAACGCCATGATACCAATGGCGACTATTATCGCTCTGAATCTGGCAGCGATCTTAGGAGGAGCTATCCAGCTGGAGACGTTATTCAGCTGGCAGGGGCTGGGGCAGCTGATGTATGAAGCTTTGAGCCGAAGGGACTATCCGGTGCTTCAGGGCTGTTTCTTCATATCGGCTGTGGCGATGATACTGGCTAACTTTTTGATGGATGTGCTCTACGGATTCATCGATCCGAGAATACGTAACTGAGGGAGGCGATATCATGAGAAAGATGAATGATAAAGAACTCCTGAGACGTAATCTCAGAAAGATGAGAGCAAAACAGTTCCTCAAGGAAGTTTGGGCAAATAAAATGGCCAGGGTAGGCGTCATAATAATAGCCTTCTTCACCCTTATGGCCATCTTCGGACCAATAATCATGCCATTCAAGACCACATCGATGGGCGTATCCAGAGAAATGGTCTTCAATCCGCCTTCACTGGAACATCTCCTGGGTACGGATAACCTGGGGAGAGACGTTCTGGCTTATCTGGTGAACGGTTCAAGAAACTCGCTGTTCGTAGGGCTTACGGCAACTTTGATATCCATGGCCCTCGGAACACTTATCGGAGTATCTTCCGGATACCTGGGAGGCTGGGTGGATAATATACTTATGAGAATAACGGATTTCTTCCTGGTGCTTCCCTGGCTTCCGTTCTGTATGGTTCTGGCAGCCATCCTTGGAAACAGCATCTGGAACATAATCCTTGTTATAGGCCTGACCGGCTGGGCCGGCACCGCCAGGGTCATACGTGCGCAGACACTCTCCGTGAAGGAGATGCAGTACGTGGAGCGAATGCGGTCTGTCGGCGCCGGCAAAGGCCACATTATGTGGAAACACATATTGCCAAACGTGTTCCCGCTGATTTTTGCTGAAGCTATACTCATCGTCTCATCGTCGATACTGACTGAGACAGCTTTGGCTTTCCTTGGCCTTGGAGATCCAACTAATCCAAGCTGGGGAACCATGTTAAACGACGCATTTGCCACCGATTCCATGACCATCGGTGCCTGGTGGTATTTCATCACACCAGGCGTCTGCGTCATCCTTGTCGCTTTGGGCTTCACTCTCATGGGCTATGCCTTTGATGAGATCCTTAATCCCAAACTTAAGGAAAGGTAAGGTGGCAGAGCATGAAATTACTTGAAGTAAAAGATCTTAAAACATATTTCAGTACATCCAAGGGAGAAGTAAAGGCTGTAGACGGCGTAAGCTTCAGCCTGGACTACGGTCAGTGCCTGGGCCTGGTTGGAGAATCAGGCTGCGGCAAGACCACTACGGCTCTGTCCATCTCAAGACTTCTGCCCAAAGGCGGACACATAGTAGACGGAACCATCCTGCTCGAGGGGATCGACTATTCAGCGATGTCCGACAAGGAGATCCAGGAGCACAGATGGAAGGACGTATCCATGATCTTCCAGGGAGCCATGAACGCATTCAACCCTGTTAAGAAAGTAGGCTGGCAGATAGCCGAAGCTTGCGTGAGACATCAGGGCATGACCAAGGAAGAAGCTTGGAAGAGGGCGGGAGAACTTTTCGAACTGGTAGGAATACCGGCTGAGAGAGTTACTCAGTATCCGCATGAATTCTCAGGCGGTATGAAGCAGCGCGCCATGATAGCCATGGCTCTGGCTTGCGATCCAAAGCTCATAATAGGTGACGAGCCTACTACAGCTCTGGACGTAATGATCCAGGCCCAGATCCTCGAACTCCTCGAGGAGCTCCGTAAAAAACTCAACATGGGCATGATCCTGATCACCCACGACCTGTCCATATTGAGTGAGACCTGTGACAAGATCGCTGTTATGTACGCTGGAAGGATAGCTGAGATGGGCTCAGTAGAGGACATCTTTTACAGGCCCGTTCATCCGTACACCAAAGCGCTCCTTGCCTGTTTCCCGAACATCAACGACGAGGAGAGGACTGTGCCTGAAGGCATCCCCGGCATACCGCCGAGCCTTCTGGATCCTCCTCCGGGCTGCAGGTTCTGCCCTAGATGCAAGGCCGCTATCGGAGCCTGCTCCGAGAAGGTGCCTGAGTTCATCGAGATAGAGCCGGGACACTTCGTATCCTGCCATCTCGCTTGTGAAGGAGGTGAGCTGAATGTCTGAAAAACTGCTGGAAGTAAAAGATCTCAAGGTATATTTTGAGATGAAAAAGGGCTTAGCGAGCTCGCTTTTCGGCAAACCGGAGATCCTTAAGGCCGTTGATGGCGTAAGCTTCACCATAGATAAGGGTGAGATACTTTCACTGGTAGGCGAGTCAGGCTCCGGCAAGACTACCACCGGCAAAGCCATCCTTCAGCTCATACCTGAAGCGCGCGGCAGCGTGCTTTTCGAGGGCGAGGAACTGATAGGCAAAAAAGACCTGACGGAGTTCCGCAAAAAAGCCCAGATGATCTATCAGGATCCTTATCAGGCGCTCAATCCGAGACAGTTCATTTCGGATATCGTGGGTGAACCGCTCGAAGTTAATGGAATGGACCTCTCCATTGATGAGAGGAATGATATGGTAAGAGAAGCTCTGGAGAGTGCATCTCTCACACCCGCGGATGAATACTGGTTCAGAAGACCTTTCGAGCTGTCAGGAGGACAGAGACAGAGAGCGGCCATAGCGGGCTCGCTCATACTTAAGCCGGAACTCGTGGTGGCGGACGAGCCTGTATCCATGCTGGACGCCAGTATCAGGACGGGCATCATAGATATGATGCTCAAGGAACGCGACAAGAAGGGCGTGGCCTATCTTTTCATAACCCACGACCTATCGCTGGCATGGCTCATCTCAGACAAGATCGCCATCATGTATCTCGGTAAGATCATGGAGATCGGTACGGCGAACGAAATAGTGCATCATGCGGCGCACCCCTACAGCAAAGCTCTGCTGAACATCATGCCGATACCCGGCAAGATACTGACGGGGAAGCGTCAGATCCTGGAAGGCGAGACTCCGAACGCATCGGAAGACATCAAGGGCTGCAAGTTCTGCGGCAGATGCCCTCTGGCTGAGGAACGTTGCTTCAAAGAGGCGCCTGAATATACTGAAGTAAGCCCGGGACACCTGGTTTACTGCCACAAAGTAAAGGAGGGAAAGACAGTTGAGTGATCGTTCGGATATAAAAGAATATTTTGAAAGAGAACAGACGAACATCCTGAAAGACCTGGCGGAACTGATCGCCATAAGAAGCAGGAGCGTTGAACGTGAGAACTGTGAAAAAGCGCTGGATCTGGTCCTCGGAAGAGCCCGGGAGATGGGCTTTGAGACGAGGAAGGGCAAATACGGAGACGTCGGAACTGTGGTGTTCGGAGAAGGCGAAGAGACCATAGGCATACTTGTCCACGTGGACGTGGTGCCTGAAGGAAACGTCGAGAACTGGCATACGGACCCCTTCAAACTCAGCTTGGTGGACGGACATCTCTACGGAAGAGGCGTAGTGGACGACAAAGGTCCGGTGATCATAAGCCTTTATGCGCTGAAATATTTGAAGGACAGAGGAGAACCGCTCAGAAAGAAGATCATGCTCATAGTCGGCACCAGAGAAGAGATCGTCTGGGAGGACATGAATCACTTCAAAGAGGAATTCCCTCTTCCGGACTACGGTTTCTCGCCTGACGGAGCCTTCCCTATCTACAACAGGGAGAACGGCTACATGGATGTGGAACTGATCTTCAATGAACCTTTGCTTAAGGGCGATGAGGACATTACAGGAGGCAGCGCCACAAACAGCATACCGGCCAAGGCCCATGCCGTGATCGATGGAGAATACACTGAGTACATCGGTAAAAACGCTCACAGTTCAGTACCGTTCATGGGTCTGAACGCCGTAGCTCTCATGTTGGAGGATCTCGCTGAGAGGACCGATTACGGTTTCGCGAAGTTCATGGCGAAGTACTTCCCCGAGAAAGCATATCACTCAAATCTGGAGTTCAGGATGAAGGACGGTACTTTGAAGAACGACGAGAACACCGTTATGGTACCTACGATGATATGGCAGGAAGGGCAGAAGATCACGGTCAGCATCAACGTCAGAAACGATTTCAAACTACCTTCTGCATCCATACTTGAGACCCTTGAAGAGAAACGGTCAGAAGGCAAATATGACATACATCCTGTTGAAATACTTGAATCCATCTGGGTGGATGAGGACCTGCCATGGATACAGAGTATGAAGAATGTTCTTAAGGCTAACGGACTATCCGGAGAATGCTTATTCGCACCTGGCTGCACCTATGCGAAGAGCATACCGAACACGGTCTGCTTCGGGCCGGTGTTCGAGGGCGACAGGGACTGCGCTCACATGGACAATGAAGGCCAGAGCCTGGAGCACTACATATGGAGCGGCGAGATAATCACGGAGTATCTGGCGGCGGAGACGCTGTAATGACGATCAGGGAATAACGGAGGCTATAGAATGGAAGAATTGAAGAACTTATTAAAAGAACACATAGACGAGGATCTTTTGATCAAACTTACCAAAGACATGGTGGCGATCGAGACTCATCCTCTTATCCCCGGGCAGGAAACGGCCTGCGCTCTGTACATCAAAGACTTCTTCGACAAGGAGGGGATACCCTGCTATACGAAGGAAATCATGGACGGACGCTGCAATGTAGTGGCCACTCTGGACAGCGGGAAGCCCGGCCGCACTCTCATGCTGAACGGCCATATGGATACGGTCAAGGAAGACGGCATGGTCAATGCTTTCAAGCCCTGGATCGAGGACGGCAAACTCTACGGCAGAGGAGCCTCAGACATGAAGGGGCCTTTGGCATCAGCCATGGTAGCTATGAAAGCACTTAAGGATACAGGCCTTCTCAAAGAGGGCAAAGTGATCTTCACCGGAGTCTGTGACGAGGAGCAGAACAGTATCGGATCCATAGATATTCTGGAGACCGGAGTCACCGCAGACGGTATCATCGTCTGCGAGCCCACCTCCCTTAAGGTCTGCAACGGAAACCGCGGACTGGAATGGTTCGAATTCAAATTTATCGGCAAGACCGTCCACGGCGGCGAACAGGAAAAGGGAATAAATGCCATCAAGAAGGCTGTTGACTTCATAAACGTGCTGGAATCCGGCTTTATAGATAACGTTAAAGCCAAGGGCGGCACTGTGAACTACGGCGTCATCAAGGGCGGCACCCAGCTTTCGACTGTAGCGGGAGAATGTACGCTTCTGGTGGACAGACGATATACCGCCAACGAGACTTATGAAGACATGTGCCAGGAATTCAGAGATGTGCTGAATGATCTCGCTGCCAAAGATCCCAAGTTCAGATGCGAGATGTCCGTGCTGGACGTGAGCGTCATGAAGGAGGGTTATGTGCATGAGCCTGCCTTTACGGATATCACAGATGACATAGTGACCATGACGAAGGCCCATACTTTGGAATACATAGATGATTATGATGTAAAATTCATCACGGCTTGGACCGATGCGGGACTTTTCTCGACATACGGACACATGCCGGTGATCATCATGGGCCCCGGAGTCATGGAATGCTGTCATTCCCAGCATGAGTATATCCCTGTGGATCACCTCGGCAAGGCAGCTATGATCTATGCTGAGACAGCTCTGGATTATTGCCCCGCAAAGTAAAAGACCGCGTATTTAATGCGCATTGGAGGGAGTATGCAGATAGAGATAAGAGTATTATCTGATGATGAAATAAAGCTGGTCCACCAAAGGACCATGGAGATACTTGAGACCGCAGGGATCTGGGTCAAGAGCCCTGTGGCCTTTGAGCTGCTCAAAAAAGCCGGAGCACGCACGGATGAAGAGAGACAGATCGTATATTTCACTGAGGACATGGTGATGGACGCGCTTTCTAAAGCTCCGAAGACCATTAAATTGGGAGGCAGAAATCATAAATACGATCTGACGGTGCCGGCGGATACCAGTTATCACATAATGAGCGGGGTCGCAACCAGCATATATGATATAGATACAGGAGAGAAGCGCGATGCTTTGATCTCAGATATCACAGATATAGGAAGAGTGTTTCAGAAGACTGAAACCGGCAGAGTATGCTGGACAGGCGTTACCGCTTCGGACGTGCCCCAGAAGACACACAACCTGCACGAGATGGCTGCGATAATCCGCGGAACATCGAAACACGTGCAGGTGGAACTGTCGAGCACTTATGAGGCTCCGTTCGCCGCACGAATACTTGAAACGCTATGCGGTAGTAAAGAAAACGTGATCGAGGATAAGATCGCTTCGTTCCTGTACTGTCCGGTATCACCGCTTACCCAGGACCGCAAGATGCTGGAAGCCTACCTGTCGCTCAGCGAATATGAGATACCGATAAGCATCTATCCAATGCCGATGATAGGGCTGACGTCTCCGGCGTCGGTATTCTCGACGCTTTGCCAGAACAATGCTGAGGTGCTATCTGCCCTTGTGATCTTTGAGACCGCACACCCAGGCTGGCCACTTATCTACGGCACAGCAGCCGGCGCGACTGATCCAATGTCCGGTGAATACGTGAGAGGCGGAGAGGCGCCACTGATCAGTCTGGCCTGGACACAGATGGCCCGGTTTTATGGGCTGCCTTGTCAGGTGATCGGAGGGGGCAGTTTCGAGACTATGCCCGCATATCTGGGGAACCCGGATCTGATAGATGGCATCGGATGCATCGAATGCGGCATGGCTGTAGACCTTAGGGCCATACTTTCTGAGGAGGAGATCGGCAAACGCTGCATTAGGATCAGGAAAGGCATCAATACAGGCCGTGGCGGAGATCTGACGGAGGATATTCTTAAAGAAGGTCCGGGCGGCTCATATCTGATGCATCGGTCCACGATGAAAAATTTCAGAAATAATGATGAGATATATCACAATATGACCTATCCGTTGAACAAGCGTGCGCAGATAGACGAAGTGCAGGCGAATAGGGAAGCCGCAGGCAGGATAGTGAGAGAGATCTTGGCAGGGCTTCAAGAGGACGCTCTGACTGACGAGATCCTTGATAAGATCAATGACATTCTGGAGGAGGCCGACAGGGAACTCTCCGGCGACCAGCTGATCATTTGATGGTCGGCAGTCATCGGTATGACATTCACGGATGGTCGAAAGGACGTTAACACACGATAGTATGAGAGATCTGGTAATAATCAACGGACAAATAAATACGATGGCGCTTGGAGCCGCTGAGGCTCAGGCCATAGCGATCAAAGACGGCAGGATCATCAAAGTCGGAACGAACGAGGAGATAAGAAGGGCGATGCCCTTAGGAGCGGACGTGATAGACGCGGAAGGCAATTCCGTCTTCCCCGGGTTCTTTGATACGCACGTGCACTTCACGATGACAGGACAGAACTTGTCGGCAGTGCAGCTCTATGGCGTCTCTTCAGGCGAAGAACTCATGAGGAGGCTCGAAGAAGGCGCGGTGCATCTTGGCGCAGGTGAATGGCTTAGAGGCGTGGGCTACGATGAGAGGCAATATGAGCCCGGAGACTTCCCGACTCTCGAACTGCTCGATAGGGCCTTCTGCAACAGACCGGTATTCCTGAGCAGGATAGATGAGCATCAGATCTTTTTGAACTCTATAGCGATGAAAGAGATGGAGGTGGTTCCAGGCGAAGAAGGCGTCGAGCTTGATGAGGACGGTAAACCAACCGGTATAATCAAAGACCCTTCGAACGGTAAGGTGAGAGACGCATTCATCAACCGTCATGTGGACGATGAAATGTTCAGGAAGTTCTACGAGGCGGCAGCTCATGAAGCGCTAAAGCATGGCACGACTACGGTCTGCTGTCTGGAGGGCGGAGAGATCTGCGGTGAAAAAAGCGCATCGGCCTTCCTGAATTATCAAGGCGCGATACCCCTCAACACGCATCTCTTTCATCAGACGATGGATGTGAAGAAGGTGTTGACGGAAGGGCAGCGTTCGATCGGAGGCTGTATCGTCTTGGATGGATCGCTTGGCTCGCACACGGCTGCGCTGTTTGAAGACTATGCGGATCTAGAGGGCTGCAAAGGCAGTCTCTATTATACGCCCGAAGAGGTCGAGGACTTCATTATGGAGGCTCATATGAACGGCCTGCAGGCTTCCATGCACTGTATAGGCGACAGGGCGATAGAAACGCTTCTGAGAGCT
>JAFYJM010000029.1 GCA_017538125.1 Bacillota bacterium | reverse complement strand
TGGCCCATTCTCTCACGTCTTACCTTGGCCTTGGTGACTTCAACTCCGCAGCGGTCGCAGATGATACCCTTGTATCTGATCCTCTTGTACTTTCCGCAGTGGCACTCCCAGTCTTTCATGGGTCCGAAGATCCTCTCGCAGAAAAGTCCGTCTCTCTCGGGCTTCAGCGTCCTGTAGTTGATGGTCTCGGGCTTGGTTACCTCGCCGTATGACCACTCCAGGATCTTGTCAGGTGAAGCAAGACTTATTTGAATGGATTCGAAATTGTTTAATTCATAATCCTTATCTACGTTCTGGTTATTCATCAATTTCTGCCTCCCCTCCAAACATTGATACTTCTTCATCCGGATCTCTTTCCTCCGTGAAGCCGGCGTTGAAGATCACTTCATCGGACTCCCTGGTGGTAGCCGCATCCATGACTTCCTCGACAGCTCTGGTGTCGCCGTCATAATCCGAAGAATCTCTCATTTCGATTTCTACGTTGTCCTCGGACAGTACTCTGACGTCAAGAGCCAGAGCCTGCATCTCCTTGATGAGTACCTTGAAGGACTCGGGGATGCCCGGCGTAGGGATGTTCTCTCCCTTGACGATGGCTTCATAGGTCTTGACACGGCCTACGATATCGTCGGACTTGACTGTCAGGATCTCCTGCAAAGTATACGCAGCGCCATAAGCCTCGAGGGCCCAGACTTCCATCTCACCGAAACGCTGTCCGCCGAACTGAGCTTTGCCTCCCAGAGGCTGCTGAGTTACGAGCGAGTACGGGCCGGTGGAACGTGCGTGGATCTTGTCGTCGACGAGGTGGTGGAGCTTGAGCATGTACATATAGCCGACTGTTACGGGATTATCGAAATACTCGCCCGTACGGCCGTCTCTCAGTCTCAGCTTGCCGTCTCTCGGATAACCGGTCTCGTCAAGGAGCTCCAGGATGTCCTTTTCGACAGCTCCGTCGAATACAGGTGTCGCTATATACCAGCCCTTCTTCTTGCAGGCCAGACCCAGGTGGACTTCAAGTACCTGTCCAACGTTCATACGTGAAGGTACGCCAAGAGGGTTCAGCATGACCTGGAGAGCTTGTCCGTTCTCGAGGAACGGCATATCCTCTTCAGGAAGGATCCTGGAGATAACGCCCTTGTTGCCGTGACGTCCGGACATCTTATCGCCGACGTTGATCTTTCTCTTGGTGGCGATATAAACGCGCACCAGTTTGTTGACTCCCGGAGGAAGCTCATCGCCGTTCTCGCGGGTGAATACCCTGACATCGACGACGATACCGGTTTCGCCGTGAGGAACTCTCAAAGAGGTGTCTCTTACCTCTCTGGCCTTCTCGCCGAAGATGGCGCGAAGGAGTCTCTCCTCTGAAGTGAGCTCGGTCTCTCCCTTAGGAGTAACTTTTCCTACCAGAATGTCGGTGGAGTCTACCTCAGCACCGATCCTGATGATACCGTCCTCGTCGAGGTCCTTCAAAGCATCCTCACCTACGTTGGGGATGTCTCTTGTGATCTCTTCTGCGCCGAGCTTGGTATCTCTGGCTTCGGATTCATATTCTTCAATATGGATGGACGTAAGAACGTCTTCCATCAGAAGTCTTTCGTTAAGGACGATAGCGTCCTCGTAGTTGTATCCTTCCCAGGTCATGAAGGCGATGAGAAGGTTTTTGCCGAGAGCGATCTCTCCCAGGTCGGTGGAAGGTCCGTCAGCGATGACTTCGCCTTCTTCGATATGCTCACCGTGAGAGACGATGGGTCTCTGGTTCACACAGGTACCCTGGTTTGAGCGCTTGAACTTGAGCAGGTCGTACTGGTCAAGCTCGTTGTCAGCATCTCTTCTGATATATATGGTATCAGCATCCACGAATTCGACCGTGCCGGAGTTCCTGGCAAGGATGACTACGCCTGAGTCACGGGCAGCCTTGTATTCCATGCCGGTACCGACCATGGGAGCTTCGGTGACCAGAAGAGGAACGGCCTGACGCTGCATGTTGGAACCCATGAGGGCACGGTTAGCGTCGTCGTTCTCCAGGAAAGGTATCATGGCCGTAGCCACGGACACTACCTGCTTGGGCGAAACGTCCATATAGTCGACTTCTTCTCTGGAAGCCAGGGCGATCTCACCGTGTTCGATACGGGAAGCTACCTTGGCATTCACGAAATGTCCCTCTGAATCAAGAGGCTCGTTGGCCTGTGCGATGACAGCCATCTCCTCTTCATCAGCGGTGATGTATCTGATCTCATCGGTTACGACCCCGTCCTTCACGATCCTGTAAGGAGTCTCGATGAATCCATACTTATTGATGATGCCATAAGTGGTAAGAGATCCGATCAGACCGATGTTCGGGCCTTCAGGAGTCTCGATGGGACACATCCTGCCATAGTGCGAGTGGTGAACGTCACGCACTTCGAATCCGGCCCTCTCTCTGGAGAGACCGCCGGGACCGAGCGCGGAGAGCCTTCTCATATGAGTAAGCTCTGCCAGAGGGTTGTTCTGGTCCATGAACTGTGAAAGCTGTGATGAACCGAAGAACTCCTTGATGGCTGCGGTGACAGGTCTGATGTTCATGAGAGCCTGAGGTGTGGTCACATCGATGTCCTGGGTTGTCATTCTTTCCTTGACTACCCTCTCCATCCTGGTGAGACCGATCCTGAACTGGTTCTGGAGCAGTTCTCCAACGGTTCTCAGACGACGGTTGCCCAGATGGTCGATGTCGTCCACGTTACCGATGCCGTAGTTCAGGTTGATCAGATAGCTGACGGAAGCGATGATGTCCTCGGTGATGATGTGCTTGGGTGAGAGCTCGTTCTTTCTCTCAACAAGCATCTCCTTGAACTCATCCATCGATTCAGCCTTGGAGATGATCTCCCTCAAAACAGGGCAGAAAACTTTGTCCGCGATCTTGAGCTCGTCAAGATCCACGCCCTTGAACTGAGGCGCGTATTCATTCACGAACGTCCTGAGATCTACGAACATGCTGCCGATGATCTTCGTTACCTGGCCTTCTTTTTCTTTGTCCTTCGAATAAGCCATGACGTATTCCACGCCGGCGTTTTCGATGGCAGCGGCCAGTTTGCGGTCTATGACGGTACCGGCTTCAGCCATTATCTCGCCGGTCTCGGGATTAACAACGTCCTCGGAAACTTCGACTCCCATCAGTCTGTTGGATAAGCCTAGCTTCTTATTGTATTTGTATCTTCCCACTTTAGCCAGGTCATAGCGCTTGGGATCGAAGAACATGGAATTCAGAGCAGCTCTGGCACTTTCAAGTGTCGGAGGCTCTGCCGGCCTGATCTTCTTATATATCTCTTTGATACCTTCTTCATAGTTGGAGGCGGTATCCTTTTCGAGTGTCTTTAACAAACGAGGGTCTTCGCCGAAGATCGCAATGATCTCCTCGTCAGAGCCAAAGCCCAGAGCTCTCAGAAGAGTGGTCACGGGCTGTTTACGTGTACGATCGACTCTTACAGAAAGCACTTCGTTGGAATCGGTCTCATACTCGATCCACGCGCCTCTGTTGGGAATGATCTGCGTTGAAAATAACTTGTTGTTGGATTTATCAACAGTTACCTCATAGTAAGGTCCGGGGGAACGGACGAGCTGAGTAACTACTACACGCTCTGCACCGTTATAAATAAAGGTGCCTCTCTCGGTCATGAGAGGAAAATCTCCCATGAACACTTCCTGTTCCTTGACCTCGCCGGTCTCTCTGTTGATAAGTCTTACCCTGACTTTGAGCGGAGCTGCGTAAGTAACGTCTCTTTCCTTGCACTCTTCCTTAGGATATTTCGGCTTGTCAGAAAGAGAGTAATCAATGAACTCAAGCACGAGATTGTTGGCGTAATCTTTGATCGGAGAAATGTCATCGAACACTTCTCTCAGACCTTCTTCGATGAACCACCTGTAGGAATCCGTCTGGATCTGGATCAGATTAGGCATCTCGCAGACTTCATTGATCTTCGCAAAAGTCATACGCTCTTTTCTACCTACTTTTATAGGTCTTGGCATATTTTATCACTCCTTAACTATTGAACTAAGCCCCCATTTTTGCGCACTTTAATACAAAGGGCACAAGACGGCACTCTAATTTTTATGGCAGTTTAATAGTATATATGATTTTTGTCAAGAATGCAAGAGGTTTTTTTGATTCTGCGAACTGTTTTTTTGCATCAAAAAACCGCTGTCCGGGAAGTCCGGGCAGCGGCTTTACGATCTGTGTTTCGTGATCTGCATCATCCTTCTGTTTCTCTTGCGATCTTGTCCGTCCTTGTCACCAGGATGTCTCCCTCATAGACCACCAGGCTGCGCTCGGCAAGTATCGACAGATCATCGCGGATCACCAGATAGACCATCATATTGTATTCCTTCTGGATATCGTCGATCGTCTTGTACATCAGCTCGCTTTCTTCGTCCACGTAGATCTCGCCGATGTGCTCGACATCCTTGAACTGCTTGGTCTCGTTGGCATCTCTTGAGAACCTTTCAACGAAGCCTGCGCTTATGATACCTGTGGGGATGGCCACTGCTCCGACTCCGAGGAAGGAAAGTATCGTAGCCAGGATAGTACCCACAGTAGTGACCGGATAGATATCACCATAACCGATGGTGAGTATCGTGGTGACGCTCCACCAGAAGCCTGAGAACGCGTTCTTGAACACCTCAGGCTGGGCGGCATGCTCGGCATTGTACATGCAGATCGAGCCAGCCAGCATCAGAACGAAGATGATAAAGAGCGATGACAGGATCTGCCTGCTTTTCTCCTTGATGACCGAAGCGATGACGTTGAATGAATCGTATTTCTTGTTGATCCTGAACAGGTGAAGGATCCTGACGACCCTGAGCATTCTGAAGACCACGACTCCGGAGAAGAAGAACACCGGTATGATGGTGAAAAGGCAGACCAGTCCGTCGAAGGAGATGATAAACTTACCCCTCGCTTTCATGCCGTCGCACTCCGGATACAGAAGATCAGCAGTCCATATCCTCAGCACATACTCCACGCAAAAGAATATCGTCGTGACGATCTCAATGACCCAGAACGTCTGCGCATAGGAGCTGAACTGATCGAAAGTCTCAAGCACCACCACGAGTATGTTCAGTATGATATTGGCCATGAGAGCATAATCGAATATGAGGCTCGGGGTGTTGCCCTCCTCGCCTATTTGTATGATGTCGAATATTTTTCTCTTCATCTCTTTCGTAGCAGCTTCCTTAAATAGTTGCCACTTCTTCTTTATCGTCGCTGCTTCCCTTAATAATTAATCAACTGTTAAATTATATCATAACCCCGCAAATAATTACAAGCCCTACACTGTGCCGTTGTGCCAAAGTCAGTCTTATTTGACATTTCCTGAATTAGACTGGATGATTTAGTGCCTAAAGTCAGTCTTATTTGATTTTTCTTGAGTTAGACTGGAAGATTTAGTGCCTAAAGTCAGTCTTTTTTGATTTTTCTTGAGTTAGACTGGTAATTATTCGTCTTAGCCCCAGTCTTTTTTGCCATTTCTAATCTGAGACTGAAATTTATGTTGCAAAACTCAGTCTTTTTCGTGGTTTTTCATTTGAGACTTAAATATACACCAGAAGACCCAAGTCTTTTTTGGCATTTTTCATTTGAGACTCGAATCCGCGACAAAACAGGCAGCTTTTATGCATTTTGCATTTGAGACTCGAATTGCTCAAACAGTGTCACCCTTGCAGTCTGAAATGATCGCGTTTGTTCTGCCTTTATGAGGAGTGATAATCAGGCAACAACCTCCTCCCTGAAATGATCGCGTTTAGTCGGCCTTTGCGAGGAGCGATAGTCAGACAACAAGCATCTCACTGAAATAATCGCTTTTATTCTGCCTTTACGAGGAACGATAGTCAGACAACGAAAAAAGCAGCTCGATTGGATGCAGATCCCGTACGTTTTTAGGGATCTGCCCAAGAGAGCTGCTTTTGAGTTGCATCTGATTGAAGTGACGAGTACTTCGGCAGAACTAAACGCGATTATTTCAGCACTACTTCTGCTCCAACAGCTTCGAGCTGAGCCTTGATAGCCTCGGCCTCTGCCTTCTCTACGCCTTCCTTGACGTTGGAAGGAGCTCCGTCTACGAGTTCCTTAGCTTCCTTGAGGCCAAGTCCGGTGATCTCTCTGACGGCCTTGATGACCTTGATCTTTTCTGCACCGTGGTTGTTGAGTACTACGGTGAATTCAGTCTGCTCTTCTTCAACTGCTGCTGCGGCTACGCCTGCAACTGCTACAGGAGCTGCTGCGGAAACGCCGAATTCCTCTTCACAAGCCTTAACTAATTCGTTCAGTTCTAAAACTGTCATATTCTTTATAGCTTCGATGATCTGTTCTTTATTCATGGTTTTGTTCCTTTCTGATTATTTGTTCGTTTAAATGATCTTTAAATTTCGATTAAGCTTCAGCTTTCGCATCTGCGATAGCCTGGAATGTTCTGACTGCCTTGGATACAGGGCTCTGGATGGATCCCATGAACTTGGCGATGAGAACGTCTCTTGAAGGGATGCTGGCGATCTCCTTGATGCCGTCCTGGTCGAAGAAGTTGCCTTCTACTACGCCGGCCTTGAATTCCATCTTCTTGAATTCATCGATGACTTCCTTAAGGATCCTGGCGGGAGCAGTAGCGTCTTCCTTGGAAATGGCGATGGCGGAAGGTCCGTCGAGGACTTCTGCCAGAGGCGCGAACGCTGTTCCTTCGATTGCTCTCTTGATGAGAGTGTTTTTGTATACGGTGTAATCTACGTTAGCTTCTCTCAGTTTCTTTCTCATGGCGTCTGCCTGAGCTACGGTAGTTCCCATGTAGTCGATGACGACTGCGGACTGAGCTCCGTCTAACTTTTCTTTGATCTCGTCAATAATGACTTGTTTAGCCTGTTTAGCTTCTACTGACATTAATCGTTCTCCTTTCTTTCGCTTCGCAAACATGCGCCGCGAATAATGGTTGGTACTCCATAAAAAAGCCTCGTTAAACGAGGCCAATATTTTATATTGTACCTCGGCAGGAAATTAAGCTTATTAGCACCTGCTGTCTTAGGTTAATTTTCAATTTCAGTTACTTCTTAGAACTGGATGAGAGCCGGGTTGACTTTCACTCCGGGGCCCATGGTGCTTGCAACTGTAACGCTTCTTAAGTACTGTCCCTTGGCTGCAGCCGGCTTAGCCTTGACTACTGCTTCGAGGAGTGCCATGAAGTTCTGCTGAAGCTTCTCTGTTCCAAAGGAAACCTTTCCGATAGGTGTGTGGATGATGTTCTGCTTGTCGAGACGATACTCAACTTTACCAGCCTTGATCTCTGAAAGAGCCTTGGCTACATCCATTGTAACTGTACCTGACTTGGGGTTCGGCATGAGACCCTTAGGTCCGAGAAGTCTGCCGAGTCTTCCGACTACGCCCATCATGTCGGGTGTGGCTACTACTACGTCGAAATCGAACCAGTTTTCCTGCTGGATCCTCTGGGCCATCTCCTCAGCTCCTACGAAATCAGCTCCTGCTGCTTCTGCTTCCTGAGCCTTAGGTCCCTTTGCGAAAACAAGAACTCTCTTGGTCTTTCCTGTTCCGTTCGGTAATACGATGGCGCCTCTGACCTGCTGGTCAGCGTGTCTTCCGTCTACTCCGAGCTTGATGTGTACTTCTACGGTCTCATCAAACTTGGCTCTTGCTGTCTCACAAACTGTGGTGAGAGCTTCTGTGATGTCATACTGCTGTGTCTTGTCAAATTTCTCAAGAGCAGCTTTGTAAGTTTTGCCTCTCTTTGGCATTTCAATTACCTCCTTGTGGTTTTAGCGACTTATTGTCTCCCATCTTAAATCAATCTTCTACTACGATACCCATCGATCTCGCAGTTCCCTTGATCATGCTCGTTGCTGCTTCAAGGCTTGCTGCGTTAAGGTCAGGCATCTTGATCTTCGCGATCTCTTCGACCTGCGCATGTGTAAGTGTGGCGACTTTCTTCTTATTAGGTTCTCCGGAAGCGGAATCTAATCCTGCTGCCTTCTTAAGAAGAACGGCTGCCGGCGGTGTCTTGGTGATGAAGCTGAAAGATCTGTCAGCGTATACCGTGATGACTACCGGGATTACCATGCCTGGCTGGTCCTGAGTTCTGGCATTAAACTGTTTGCAGAAATCCATGATGTTCACACCATGCTGTCCAAGTGCGGGTCCTACCGGGGGAGCCGGAGTGGCTGCGCCTGCTGCAATCTGGAGTTTAATGTAACCTGTAACCTTTTTTGCCATCTTGCATCTCCTTTCTTTGAAATTTTATTTGACGACTTTCTCCACCTGAGCGAATTCCAGCTCGACGGGAGTGTCTCTGCCAAACATAGAGACCTTGACAGTGAGTACCTGCTTCTCGCGGTTGATGTCCTCTACGACGCCCATGAAGCTCTCGAAGGGACCGCTGATAACACGTACCGTGTCTCCGGGCACTACGTCCAACTCGATGAATACTTTTTCGATACCCATCCTGGCCACTTCTTCATCGGTCAGGGGTATCGGTTCGGAGCCATGACCTACGAATCCTGTAACGCCCTGTGTGTTTCTCACCAGATACCAGGATTCATTGGTAACAATCATTTTAATGATAACATATCCGGGGAACATCTTTCCGGTCTTGATCTTGCGCTGACCGTCCTTGACCTCGATGACATCCTCCGTAGGTACGGCGACTTCCAGGATCAGGTTCTGCATGTTACGGTTCTCGACCATCTTCTCGATATTCACTTTTACTTTGTTTTCGTGACCGGAATATGTATGTACCACATACCATTTGGCCTGTCCGTCACCTCTGAGGCCTTCGCCTTCAAGAGGAGAAGCTCCTTTGATCTCTAAATCTGCCATTATCGTACCTTTCAAATATCAAAATCCAATAAGGGTTAGTTGAGCGTTACGCCTAAAACTGCCTTGAGAGCAGCCAGGATGCCTGTGTCGATGAGCCAGAAAACAAGGGCAAATGCGGCGCAGACTGCGATAACGACTGCAGTGTATGAAACTACTTCGCTGCGTGTAGGCCATACTACCTTCTTCATCTCTGTTCTGACTCCGCGGAAGTACTCCTTGAAGTTCAGTTTTTTCTTTTCGTCCTTTGCCATGGTAACTCTCCTTATTTGGTCTCTCTGTGAAGAGTGTGCTTCTTGCAGAATCTGCAATACTTCATCATCTCGATACGATCGGGATTGTTCTTTTTGTTTTTCATGCTGTTGTAGTTTCTCTGCTTGCATTCGGTACAAGCCAAAATAACTTTAACTCTCATTGTGATTGTCCTCCGTAAATTCAAAATTCCAAAGCTGACGCATAGCTTCGGTTATTATAATCATAAAGTTGCCTAATAATTATAAATCCATGCTATGTCAATGTCAACAGGTATTTTTTTCTTTATTTATCCATCATCTGCGTCTTAACGATTTCGTCCACAGCCATGGTGATCTCGTCGGGAAGGCTGTAAACAACAGACGCATATGCACCCAGTGAGTAGCAGTAGTCACTGCCTGTGGTACCTTTGACTGAGCTCTTGGAGATGCTCCAGCCCGGCATTTTTTTGAGCTGCATCTTTACGAGCGATGCCATTTCATCGGCAGTCATATCCGTCTCCATGTTACCCGATACCGCATCCAGTATCGACGTGTAGGATGTCAGGATCGTGGAGCTGCTGGTGACCTTCGAAAGAATGGCTTCCATTACTGCCTGCTGGTTCTCGTTTCTGGTCATGTCGCCGGCCATGAACGAATGTCTCTCTCTGCAGAAGGCAAGCGCCATGTCTCCGTCCATGTGGTTGACGCCCACCGTGAAGTGCGTGCCGTTAAGTCTGCCCATGCCTGAGGTCGTGAAATCATACTGTGATTCAACGTCGATACCGCCTATAGCATCCACAACGCCTCTCACGGCCTTGTAGTTGACCTTCACATAGTAGTTCAGATCGATGCCGAATTCGTTTTCGATGGCGCCCATGATCTCTTCGATGCCGTAAAGTCCGGCGTGAGTGAGCTTATCCTTGGCTTCCTTCGAAGGCAGTGTGACGTAGAAGTCTCTCGGGATGGATGTCAGAAGCACTTCATGCTTCACCGGGTTGACCGTGGCTATCATATTAACGTCGTTTCTGATGCCGCCTTCGTCTACGCCGCAGATGTAAACGTTGAAGGATTCCTTGGTAACGTTGACTCCCTTGGTCCTGTCCACGGTCTCCTTAGGCACCTGGACGGTGTAAAGAATGAACGTATCTTTCTTAACATTATATGTCTCTTCAGACTTAAGCGCTTCGTATGACGCGGCAGGGATGAAGATCGCATCGTACTCTCCCCAGAGCAGTTTGTCCAGGCAGTTGTTGACGCTCTCGTCATATGCGTATTCCACTACAGCCTTCTCCTGAAGCATGTTCTTGGCCTTCGAATACATCTGATCGTTGGAAGTGAACGTGCCGATGGTCTTACCGTTTATCATGGCCATGGCCGTCTCTTCCTTGACCTTGGAGGCTGCCGCTTTAGCTTCAGCTTTCTTCTCCTTGTCCTCATCCTTTGTGGCCTCGGCCGCTGCAGCGATGGCGTCGACAACTTCCTGAGGCTTATCGTCCGCTCTTACCAGAACGTGGAAGTCCTCGGTCACTACTGTCGCCGTCTTGCCGGTGATCACATCCAGGAAATTACTGGTGGATGAAAGATAATACGTACCCATTCCGAAGCAGGCGATCAGCAAAAGCGCTATGATAGTAGCGAAGATCTTTCTGCCGTGTTTGCCTTTCTTGCTGACCATGACAGGCACGGTGAACAGAGTGATGACGGCGAGCACCGCCATTCCCGCCACAAGGTACTGCGCAGGCACAACGTTCAACTTGAAAACGTAATACAGAAATGCCGCTGCTGCAGCGATATATAAAATTGCTATGAACGTGAAGAATCCATTGCCGCCCTTCTTGGTCTTCTTGCCTTTGGATCCCTCTGCCATCTGTTTTTCTATCTCTCTTCTTCTTTCTGCTCTCATTTTCTTCCCTTTTCCCCTCTTGCTTAAACAAAGTAAAAATGCAAAATAAAAAGGCCTTAAGCCTTAGCAAAAGTATTATACATTATATATGCCCATAAAGCAAGCAAAAAAATCGCGAGCGTACTGCATATTAAAAGAGCGGCCTAATGG
>JAFYJM010000028.1 GCA_017538125.1 Bacillota bacterium | reverse complement strand
CTGACATGGGATATGATCGACGACGGCGGCATCATCTATACCGAGAAGGGCGGTCTGGCAGACGAGATATCTCTGGTCCATCTTAAAGAATCCGGAGACATATCGCTTGCTAAGGACAAGTTCACTGCAAGGATATCGGAGAGACGCAATCAGTTCAGCGGATACAAGCCTGAAGAAGTGTACAAACTGGATAACGCTGTGGTCATGGTCCAGGGGGATTATGTGGCTCTCATCATCGGTGAAGATCCGGCTTCACTCGAAGTCGAGGTCAGAAATGCTATTACTAATTTAAACAAGACAGAATAAATGAAAGGGGAAACCATGGAAGAAAAAAGAGGTATTTTCAGTAAGATCAAAGGCTATCTGGCCTTTCTGATCATCGTGCTGCTGTTCGTGGGGATCTTTATGCAGAACAGCGACATGATCAAAAAAATGAACAAGATCCTGAACAACAGTGAAGCGAACGTTCATGAGATCTATGATGACACTAAGGTCATCGAAGCTTATAAAAACGATTCAAAAGAAGGACTTGATGAGGAGGATGCTTTCCTTTATGATACTCTTAAGGAGACGATTCCTGAGATCATCAAGGACGGTATGACAGATTATGAGAAGGAAAAGGCTGCCTACGATTGGGTCTTCGGACTCACACACTTCAGCGAGGAAAGCCTTAATCCCATGAACGGAGGCTCCGGCACAGACTGCTACAGACCGTACGACGTTATAAAGAACCACAGTGCGATCTGCGTTGGAAATGCTACGACGTTCAAACTCATGATGGACGCGCTTGACATTCCATGCATGATCATCCATTCCACAGAAATGGGAGAACACGCCTGGGACATCGTCCAGCTTGACGGCGAGTGGTATCACGTGGACGTGACCTTCGACGGAGGTTCCGACAAGCCTAACTACAGCAATTTCAACCTGCCCGACTCGATAAAGGATAACGGCAACTGGCCTTACGACCACGACGAGATCCCTGCGTGCACGGGTACCAAGTATTGCTATATCTTCATGAACGCTAAGGAAGTTGACGACATGTACGGCATCCCACAGGTGATCGCGGATGCCAGGGATAACGGTGAGACCATCGTGCCCATAACTGTCAAGGATATCAAGGGGCTCACTACCACCGTCGCTAACTACATCGCAAACAACATCATGGTCGACAATGGAGAGATCACATATGAAGGCATGTACTCGCTGGACGGCAAGAGCGTTCTGATGTACCAGATCTATGACTGGTCAGAATCAGACAGCGGCGAAGTGCCTAACGATATCGTGGCTAAGTTCACTCCGTTATTTGATAAGATCAATGCGGCTTTCAACGGTTATGATCCGAACGGAGAAGGCCAGTATTACGATGACGTCGCTAAAGGATAAGAGGAGAGAGATTTGTTATTTTCCAGTTCAGTATTTCTGATGGCCTTTCTGCCTGTGACACTTCTGATCTATTTCTTAGTGCCTAACAGGTTCCTGATGGCCAAAAACACGGTGCTCCTCATAGCCAGCCTTATATTTTACGGCTGGGGAGAACCTAAATATATCCTGGTAATGCTGGTGTCCATCGCAGCCAACTATGTGCTTGCGATGGCCATAGGAAAATACAGGGAAGCAGGCAATGAGCATGGGGCGAAACTCATGCTCATCCTTGACGTTGTGGTAAACCTTGGGCTTCTGGGCTTTTTCAAGTACACGGATTTCGTGATCGAGACCGTGAACAGTTTAAGCGGTGCAGGCCTCGGCCTTGTGGGCGTAGCTCTTCCCATAGGTATTAGTTTCTATACTTTCCAGACCATGTCATACGTGATCGACGTATACAGAGGGAAGGTCGCTGCCCAGAAGAATCTGATCATACTCGCTACTTACATAACTCTGTTCCCGCAGCTGATCGCCGGTCCTATCGTTAGATACTCGGACGTTGAGACTCAGCTCTCTAACAGGACTTATGATCCGGTGAAGGTCACAGAAGGCATCAAGAGGTTCATAATAGGCTTCTCCAAAAAGATCCTTATAGCCAACCAGATGGCAGTCATCTGGGAGGAGATCTACGGGTTTCTGGAAGCGGGCGAGAATCCCGGAGCAGGACTTTGCTGGATAGGCGCTCTGGCTTTCACGTTCCAGATATACTTCGATTTCAGCGGTTATTCGGATATGGCTATAGGCCTCGGCAAACTCTTCGGTTTCGATTATCTGGAGAACTTCAATTATCCGTATATATCATCGACTATCACAGAATTCTGGAGAAGATGGCATATGAGCCTTTCCTCATGGTTCAAGGAATACGTATACATTCCTCTCGGAGGAAATCGCAAAGGACTTCCAAGACAGATCCTTAACATAGCGATAGTCTGGGCTCTCACAGGCCTTTGGCACGGCGCGAGCTGGAACTTCGTGGTCTGGGGACTTTATTACGGAGTGCTTTTGATAATCGAGAAACTCTTCCTGCTCAAAGTCCTTGACAGGATACCGGAGAAACTGGACTTCGTTAAGCATGTATACGCTTTGTTCTTCGTGATCGTGGGCTGGGTGATCTTCAACATCACCGACTTCAGCATGCTGGGCAAGTACCTGGCGTGCATGTTCGGCGCCGGTCAGGAGAACGCTGCCATGACCATGTATTATCTTAAGTCCAGGGGCGTGCTGATGATAATAGCCGCATTGGCGTCAACGCCTTTGGCCGGATATGTTTCAAATAAGCTTCAGAAAGAGCTCATGTTCCACACGACCAGGGACATGCTGGAGACTTTCGTTCTCCTCGTGCTCTTCCTGATGAGCATAGCTTTCCTCGTAAGCGGTAGTTATAATCCGTTTCTGTATTTCAGGTTTTAGGGAGGGACGAAGATGCAAGACACCAAGAAAAAACTCGTCCTTAACCGGACCAAAGAAGGCAGCCATGTGGATATTTTCCTGATATTCGCTATTGTTATCGTGGTCGTAATACTCTCACTGGGTTCGCTCTTGACACCGGACAGACAGATGTCCGAGAACGAGAACAGATATCTTACCCAGGCTCCTGAACTGACAGTTTCGAACATTCTGGAAGGAAAGTATGAATCCCAGCTTGAGGAATACCTTTCGGATCAGATCATCGGCAGGGAGAAGTGGATCAAGATCATGTCCACCATCTCCAAGAGTGTTGGCTTTACGGATGTGAACGGCGTTTATTTAATGTCTGACGGCAGGCTTATCGAGAGAAAGACTGAAGCCGAGTTCAATGCGGAAAGATATAAGAGCAATCTGGATCAGATCGTGGAGATGAACGAAGAGGTTTCCGAGGCAGGTACGGAGGTAAGAGTCATGCTAATTCCGACTGCTGCGTATTCCTACAGAAACGAAGCCAATATGAGCACGAACTTCGACGAAGGCAGTGCATTGAAGATCGCCGCGGACACTCTGGGAGAGATATACGTCGATCTGAGCAGCTGTTTCGAGCCGGATAAGGAGCACAAAGGCGGATACTACTATATGACAGACCATCACTGGAACTACGACGGCGCTGAGAAAGCCGCGGAGATCTACAGGGAGGCCCTGGGGCTCAGCCCTAAGACTTATGAGCCTGAGACTCTCACCAAAGAATTCAAGGGAACTCTGTATTCTAAGGTGCTGCTTTCAGATAGGATCAGAGACGCTATCGACGTGCCGAAGGATTCCCTCAGCCAGAAGGTAAGCGTTTCCATAGAAGGTGATACTTATGACTCAATCTACTTTATGGACAGGCTTGAGAACAAAGATAAATACGAAGTATTTTTCGGTGGCAATTACGATAGAGTAGACATAAGGAACGAGGCTGAAGGCGCTTCCAGAAAGCCCAGACTTCTCATCATCAAGGATTCCTACGCTAATTCATTCGTGCCTTTCATCCTGGACGATTTCAGCGAGATCACCATGGTGGACACGAGGTACTACAGAGATTCTGTGAAAGATCTGGCTCTGGACGACGAATATGACCAGGTGCTGGTGCTTTACAGCACGAGCAATTTCTCAGAAGAGAGGATGGATCTCAACAATTCCGTCCTGCAGTAAAAAATCACGCTCGCATGGCTTTCAAGGATGCCGTGCGAGTTTTTGTATATGAGCAATTAGTTAAGGACAAATGTTCTGAAACGTGGTATAATATACGCATGGAAAAGATAACGGACTACGGCACGATCAAAATATCAGATAACGTCTTCGAGAAGATGATCAAGGACGCCCTTTCCAAGACTGAGGGAAGGGACGGTCTTGCTATTGAGAGAAAGAGCATTCTGATAGAGGACGGACCGGAAGAACTCAAGCTTGAGTTCCACGTGGTCCACATGTTCGGCACGAGCCTCAGATTCTCTACTAAGACCATCCTGGATCATCTGGAAAGGTCGATAAGAAGGCTGGGCCTCGGCAAGAACGTCAGGATAGTAATGAAAGTCGTAGCCATCAAAGCCAGAAGATCCCAGAAGAGAGATCTGGAGTATTCGAGGATCATAAAGTGAATCTGAGTGACAGCGTTACCTGCCTCAAAGGCATAGGAGGCAAGCGAAAAGAGATCCTTGAGAGGATGAATATACGGACCGTCAGAGACCTGATCTATACTTTCCCGAGAAAGTATGAGGACAGGCGTTACGTCTCGACCATCATGCAGGCGCCTTTCAACGAGGACGTGCTCCTGGAAGTCGTGGTCGTGAACAAGAGGCTCCAGGGGAGCCCCTACAATAAAAAAGCCCCTCTGAAGGTCCTTGTTGAAGACAGCACAGGCAATCTGGAGCTGGTGTTTTTTAATGCGAAATATTTGGGCGGGTATTTCTTCCCGGATCAGAAGCTCACGCTGTTTGGCAAGATCACGCTGAATAACGGCAGACGTCAGATGGTGCATCCCGAGTTCCATAAGACAGGGGACAAGGATGACCTTAGAGGGCTTTTTCCGGTATATCGTTTGACCGAGGGCCTCTCGCAGGGACAGATGCGTACGATGGAGCTTCAGGCGGAGCCTTACCACGCGCTCATAACGGAATGGCTGCCTGCTGAGATAGTGGACGATAACAATCTTTGCCCGCCGTCTTATGCGGTGACCAACATACATTTCCCGAAAGAGGAAAGGAGGGTGCTCGAAGGCAGATACAGACTGGTCTTTGAGGAGCTTCTGATACTGCAGACCGGCCTTTTCTACATCAAAAAAGGAATCAAGTCCGGCGAGAAGGGAGTGCAGTTGAGCGCAGAGCAGGGAGTCGGCGAGTTTTTGGATCATATGAGCTTTGAGCTGACATCCGGGCAGAAGAGGGCCTTCGAGGAGATCGAAAGAGATCTCGAGGATATGCGCCCGATGAACAGGCTCGTGCAGGGAGACGTAGGCTCCGGTAAGACCGCAGTAGCCGAGCTTGCGATGTATAAGACCGTTAAATGCGGTTTTCAGGCGGTAATGATGGCTCCTACAGAATTGCTGGCCAAACAGCACATAGCCACCTTAAAAAAGGATTTCGAGCCTCTGGGCATCAGATGCGAACTCCTCTCCGGCAATATGAAAGCGAAGGAGAGAAGAGAGCTTCTGGAGGATCTTAAGAATGGTAAGATACAGATACTCGTGGGTACTCACGCTATCATCCAGCCGGATGTGGAGTTCAATGAACTCGGCCTTGTTGTGACCGACGAGCAGCACAGATTCGGCGTAGAGCAAAGGAATCTCCTGACGGGCAAGGGCACTAACCCGAACGTGCTCGTCATGACCGCTACGCCTATACCGAGGACGCTTGCGGTGATACTCTTCGGAGATCTGGACATATCCATAATAGATACTTTACCGGCTGGAAGGAAGCCGATAAGGACTTTTTTACGCTATGATGATTCTCGTGCCAAGATATATGATTTCGTGCGCGATAAGGTGAAGGCAGGAAGTCAGGCCTATGTGGTGGCCCCTCTTATTGAAGAATCGGACGCGATCAAGGTGAGATCTGCAGATGAGATCCATAAAGAGCTGTCTGAGAGATACCCTGACTTAAGGGTAGGCCTCGTTCATGGCGCGATGAAGCAGTCGGAGAAGGACGAGATAATGACTTCATTCAAGGATGGCAATATCGACATCCTGGTATCAACTGTCGTGATCGAGGTAGGGATCGACGTACCTAACGCCACCGTAATGGTCATAGAGAATTGCGAACGTTTCGGACTGGCCCAGCTGCACCAGCTGAGAGGCCGGGTAGGCAGAGGCAGCGAGCAGTCATACTGCATACTGATCAGCGGCTCTAAAGGAGAGATCGCGGAGAAGAGAAATGAGATAATGGTCTCCACGACAGACGGTTTCGTTATAGCCGAGGAGGACCTTAAACTGAGAGGCCCGGGAGAGATCTTCGGGACGAGGCAGCATGGCATCCCGGAACTGAATATCGCGGATCTTGTTAAGAACGCGGACATACTGAGCAGGGTGCGAGGCATAGCCGAGGATATCATCGAGAAGGATCCGAAGCTCGGAGAGCCCGAGAACCTGGAACTCAAAGAAAGGATAAAGCGCATGTTCGGCGAGAACATCACGCTCCAGCTATAAGGAATGAGGATAATCGCAGGAGATTTCAAAGGAAGAAAGATAGAGATGCCCGTGGGCTACGACATCAGGCCTACGACAGAGAAAGTCAAGGAAGCCATGTTCAGCATCATAGGGCAGGAAATATATGACGCAGTCTGCGTGGATCTGTTCTCCGGCACCGGCAACCTGGGACTCGAAGCGCTTTCGAGAGGGGCTGAGAAGTGCTATTTCTGCGATAACGCGAGGGACAGCATAGCTCTTATCAAAAGGAACATTGCAAACTGCAGGGCTGAAGAGTGGTCTGAGGTCATCCCGGGAGACTACGAGAAGTGCCTGATGAGGCTCAGCGATAAGGGTGAGAAGGTCGACGTCTTCATCATCGATCCGCCTTATAAGAAAGGGCTGTATCCGAGATGCTTCGAACTCATCAGGGAGCTGGATCTTCTGGCAGAGGGCGGTATGATCATGGCCGAGCACAAGAGGGAGGACGAGTTCCCTGAGGAACTGGAAGGATTCACCAAGGTCAAGGACAGACATTACGGGACCATTACGCTGTCTTTATACGGCTGATTTTTTGGAAGAATACGGTAACAGTACGCTTTACAAAATCCATATATTATGGTAAAATAATATGGATTATGGAGGTATGTCATGCATACTAAAGCGCTTTATGCGGGATCCTTCGATCCCATGACTTTGGGACATCTGGATATCATTGAAAGAGCGGCTAAGATCTTCGATGAACTGGTCATCGGAGTGACCGTCAATCTCGAGAAAAAGACCATGTTCTCCTATGAGGAGAGGATGGACATGATCCGCGAAGTCACTAAGGATATGCCCAACGTAACTGTGGACAAGTGCGAGGGCCTTCTGGCGGATTTCGTATTGGACAATGGCTTCAACGTGGTCGTGAGAGGTCTTAGAAACACCACGGACTTCAATGAGGAACTGTCCATGGATCAGCTGCATAAGCATCTTTACAGGGGCAAGGCCGAGACAGTATATATCACGGCCAAGAATGAGTATGCCTTCATCAGTTCCACCATGGCAAGGCAGGTCATCTCCCTCGGAGGAGACGGCTCCATGCTGGTACCGGATCACGTGCTTCACACTATGAGAGCGAAGCTGGGACTGGAATGATCTTAAGATCGATTTGAATAAGGGCGAAAGGAAAGTCAGTTAACATGGAAGATACGACGAAAGTTTTGGATCTTTTGGATGAATTGGAAGATCTGCTTGAAGGAGCCACATCGGTTCCTCTTACAAATAAAATAGTTCTTGAGACTGAAGATATCTTTGGGATCATCAAGGATATCAGATTAGCCCTGCCAGATGACATGCAGCAGGCCAAATGGATCATCGACGAGAGAGACAGGATCCTTCTCGAAGGCAAATCAGAGTACGAGAGGATGCTCAGAGAGGCCAAGAAGCAGGCTGATTTCCTGGTTGATTCCGACGAGATCACAAGACGCGCCATGAAGAAGGGCGAAGAGATAATCAAGGATTCGAAGATCCAGTCCAAAGTACTGAAGATGAAGACCTATGATTACGTCGACCGTATGCTCTATGGCATGCAGCAGAAAATGGACGAACTCAACATGAAGTACTTCGGCGAGATGTATACCAATCTGGAACACACCTTTACGGCCATCAACGATACCTTGACAGAGAACCGTGAAGAGATCAGAAGTCTGGCATACAAGACTCAGAATGAAGACGAAGAAGCCGAGTAACCTCAAGAGACTATGATAATACCTAAAGATAATGGATTTTTCAAAAATTTTCAGGGACACGACAGATTCGATGTCCCTGAACCTGTATATAGGGTGACCGGAGGACCGGGCGGAGAGTCCTATCTGATACTCGGCTCCGATAAGACCGCGCTCTTCGACTGCGGAATGGCCTGCTTCTCGAGGGAACTGATATGCAACATACACGAGGTGTTGGATCCTCTGGGAAGGAAGCCGGACTACATCCTCATGTCACACTCTCATTACGATCACATCGGCGCTCTGCCTTATATCCTCAGGGAATGGCCGGAAGCCAGGGTGTGCGGCGCAGCGAAGTGTGCTAAGGTCTTTTGCTCTGAAGAAGCCAAGGCGACTATCGAGGAACTGGGCAATACAGCTCGCAACGTCTACGGCTGCGACTGTCCGCCCGTCACGGCGGAGGGGCTGAGGATCGATATCATCCTCGAGGACGGTGACGAGATCAGCCTCGGAGATGAGACCGTCAGGTTCTACGAGACGAAGGGGCATACGGATTGCTCTGCGGCTTATATGATCTTACCTCAGAAGATACTTTTCGCTAGCGAGAGCGCCAGCCAGCTGGGCGGGCCGGGGGATATCAGCACATCATGTCTGAAATCATTCGAGCAGTCAATAAGATCAGCTGAGAAGATGGCAGCCCTCGGCGCAGAGTATATAATCTGCATGCATTACGGAGTTATACCGCAAAGCTATAATGAGCAGTTTTTCACTGATTATATTGAAGAAGCGGAGTGGGAGTGGGGGCTGATCAAACGATGCATCAAGCTCGGCCTCACGGATGAAGAGGTATCCGACGTGCACGATATCTTTTACTGGAACGAGAGAAAGGCTCTGGCTCATCCCTACGAAGCTCATCACTTGAATACGATGATAATAATAAAACGCGTTCGCAAAGAAATGGAGGAAGAAAATGGCTAATTATGACGCACTGAAAGAAAAGATCTTCAAGGCAGTGGAGGAATACCATCCGGAATTGATCGCCTGTAACGATGACCTGGCTGATCATCCCGAAGTATCCGCCCATGAATTCAGATCATCTCAGAAGCTGGTGGAACTCCTGAGAGGCCACGGCTATGAGGTGGAGTATCCTTTTGCGGGACTTGATACAGCATTCAAAGCTACATACGGTTCAAACGACCACAAATACAAGGCGGCTATCCTCACCGAGTATGACGCTCTCCCTGAGATCGGACATGCCTGCGGACACTGCGTGTCTGCCTCCATCTCCATCCTCGCAGGTCTTTCGATGAAGGACATCCAGGATGAACTAGACTGCGACGTACACATATTCGGCACTCCGAATGAAGAGGAGGACGGAGCCAAGTGCACGATGGTCAAGCAGGGAGTGTTCAAAGAATACGACATGGCTATCATGGTGCATATGGATGACAGCAACAAGCCTTACTGCACGCTTCTCGCGCTGGATTCATACATGTTCAACTTCCACGGTAAGGCAGCCCACGGCGCTGCAGCTCCTTGGGAAGGAGTGAACGCATTGAACGCTGCGCAGCTTTTCGTACATGCTGTGGACTGCATGAGACAGCACGTGACTCCTGACGTCAGGATGCACGGCATCTACAGGAACGGCGGAGCCGCTCCAAACGTAGTGCCGGACGAGGCATCATATGAACTGTACACCAGATCAGCTGACAGAAGATATCTCAATCAGTTGAACGAGAAGGTCATCAAGATGGCTGAAGGCGCCTGCCTCATGACGGGCTGCACCTGGGACAAATATCCTACGGCTCAGTCTTATGACAACCTTATCGTAAATGCCACCGGCGTAGCGGCTATCAGAGAAGTATTCGACGAACTGGGCATCGAGGAGAACGCCGATCCGGATCAGCTTTTCGGCTCTTCCGATATCGGTAACGTTTCATTCCAGTGTCCGGCCTTCCATCCCACGATCCAGATCGTGGACAGGGGCATCCCCATCCACACCAAGGGCTTCGTGGAAGCTGTAAAGAGCGACAGAGCACATGATGCCATCGCTCTTGGCGCCAAACTCATCGCTCTTGATATCTCAAAGATCTTCTCAGACGAGGAGAGGGTTGCGCAGATGAAGGCAGATTTCGCGAAGACGAGCTGCTGATCCCGGTTGATCATCATTTCTATGGAGGCTTGAAATGTTAGACATTCTTATCAAAAATGGTGTATATCCCGACTATAGTGAAAACGTCCTCAAGAAGGGCAATCTGGGCCTTAAAGACGGCAAGATAGAGTACATCGGACTTGACGAGCCTGAGGCTTCACAGGTGATAGATGCGGCGGATCGCGTCGTTTCTCCGGGATTCATCGATATCCACATGCATGAAGAGGATTTCCATGAAGGCAAGAAGTACGTCATCGCAAACATGATGCTCAAGCAGGGCGTGACCCTTGCCGTGGGCGGCAACTGCGGCGTGCTTTATCAGACTGTAAGAGAATTCAGAGATACTGTAGATGAACTTGGCGGAGCTCCGATAAACTACATGATGCTCTCCGGTTATAACAGCTACTGGACAGCGCTTGGTCTGGGACACTTCGATAAGTCCTCGCCTGAACAGAGGAAATCGATAATCGATTCCATGAAAAAAGACCTCGAAGCCGGTGCCATCGGTATATCCTTCGGTATAGAATACGATCCCGGGATCACTGAAGAGGAGATAATCGAAGCTACTAAGCTAAGCGATGATGACCGTCTTCTTGTGGCGGCTCACTACAGAGAGGACTGCCTCGGGAACATCGATTCCATTGAAGAGATGGTAGATATCCAGTCTAAGATCAACAAGAGATTCCAGATCTCGCATCTGAGTTCCTGCTCAGCGCTCGGTATGATGGATGAGTCCCTTGAACTCATAAACAGCTACATGGCCAAGGATCCGCGTTTGAACTACGATACTTATCCGTATAACGCCTTTGCTACCAACATGGGTTCCACGGTATTCGATCCCGGCTGTCTGGAAGGGTGGCACAAGGACTACAGCGACCTGCTGCTTACCGACGAACCTTATCTTTACCAGTTCGCTACCAAGGAGAGCTTCGAAGACTGCCGCGCTCACTATCCTGAGATGCTGGTCGTGGCCTTCGTAATGAACGAGGATGAGATAGCTGCGGCCATCGCCAACCCGAACGGTATGATCGCATCAGACGGCATATTGGCCAATGGACACGGACATCCGAGGGCTGGAGGCACTTTCCCTAGAGTTTTGGGCAAGTATGTACGGGTTGACAATAAACTTGATATTGTTACAGCACTCAGAAAGATGACCCTTGAGCCCGCGAAGAGGCTCGATATGGAGCACAGAAAGGGAGATATCCACCTCGGAGCAGACGCAGACTTAACTATCTTCGATCCTGATACGATCATGGACGGACCCTCATTCCAGGATCTGGATATACCGAACCAGGGCATAGATTATGTCATCATAAACGGTCAGATCGCTCTCAAGGACAACGAGTTCGTGGACGACAGACTCGGCAGATTCATCCCTTATTCAGAAAAATAATAAAACGAATAACGTAATAAATGATAATGAACAAGGGCTGGTAACACAGCCCTTGTTATCGCAGTTACTATGAATATGATCAGGCAGTACTCCGGCCTTCCGAAAGAGATATATTTCATATGCTTCGCCAGGATCATACTGTCTATGGGAGCCTTCATGTTTTCGATGAATTCGCTCCTTATGACGTATGTTCTCGGTCTGAGCGAGGTGACGACAGGCTATATTATGCTCATGTTGTCTGTTTTTGATATATTTGGAGCGCTTCTCGGAGGCAAACTGTCCGATAAATACGGCCGCAAAAAGATCCTTATCATAGCGATGACAGCTGAGATAATCGCTCTCCTTATCGGAGGCGCTTATGTGAGGAGCCTTGTGGTAATAGCCTGCGAAGCAGTAGTCATGACATGCTTCAGCATGTTTTTCCCGGTATTCGGCGCGCTTATCACCGACAAGACAGGAGAGGGCAAGCGCGAAGAGAGCTTTTCGCTTCTATTCCTTTGCATAAACATAGGTTATGCGGCTGGTCAGGTCATAGCGGGAGCGATCTTTTACAACTATACTGAATGGATATTCTGGGGACAGGGCATAGCTACCGTGATAATGCTCATGGTGATCATATTTTTCATTCATGATGACTATGATCCATTGGCAGCCAATATGGCTGAAAACGGAGAAAGAAGGTCGAAGGAAACCTTCGACAGTGCTTCCGATAACGCAGGACTCATCAGAAAAGTTCTGAGAGACAAGCCACTCGTACTTTTCTTGATAGCGACGATATTCACAGGCTATGCTTACATGCAGGTAAGTTACATGATGCCTCTTCAGTTCGCCGGTTATTTCGGTGCCAAGATCAGTTCGAAGTGGGTAGCCAGGCTCTGGAGCGTTAACGCGATATTCTGCGTTATCTGGTCCCCGGTGATCCTTAAGCTGTCCAAGAACAAGAATGAATTCCTTGTTATTATGTGGGCCGCGATACTATTTATGCTCGGTATGGGAAGCTTTGCCTTCATCAAAGACATCTCGCTCGTTTGGCTGGTTTACCTGCTGACGCCTATATGGACGGCCGGGGAAGTCATTCTCTCCGTGCATAACAGTGTGCTCCTCGGTTCGCGAGCGGATGCGGGCTATAGAGCGAGATATCAGTCGCTCTATGAATTTACTAACGGAGGCGGGCGGATGATCGGCCCTGTTACGATGGGATATTTTCTGATCACTCACAGCTATAACCAGGGCTGGGTACTGGTGGCGATACTCTGTGTGATCGCTGCAGTTATACTGTATTCGGCTTTCAGGATGGATGAAAGGAAGAAGATCTGATGCAGACTAACAACAAACGCCCATTGGGCTGCGTGCTCATGATAATAGCGATAATAGCCGTACTGGTTATATCGTTCATACTTTTCTTTTTGATAGATTTCCTTCAAAGGGCATTTTTGCTTTCAGGCGAGGACTGGATCTTTTTCGAGCCCATGCCGTATGCCATGAAGTTTCTGATCTTTCCGATCGTGATACTCCTTATGGAAGCTTTCGGTTCGATAGTTTATAGGATCGCCGGGAATCCCAGCATGAAGAGCGCTTATTCTTTCATGAATTTCATCACGAAGCACAAGGTCCCTGTTACCATCATCTGTGTTCTGATGATATATATAGGTTTCACCGGTATTTCTTCAGTAGACAGTGACGGAGTGACCAGAAGGAGCGCCCTGAACCCTGTGGGAAGGACCTACGATCTGGAACTGATCAGTTCAGTAGATACAGGATTCAAGCGTAACGGAGATTTCTATTATATCATCAACGTGGACGGCAAAAAACTCAAGTTCAACGCCCCGACAGTGAACGCTGAAGCGTATCCGGAGTACGTAACCAATGAATATAAGAGTTTCAGCGACTTCGACGAGAAACTTATGGCTCTTGGTATACCGAAGAATGCAGATACGTCAAGCATGGATAATGCGCTCTATGATGAGAGCGTGATGCAGTACCTTAAGAAGGTCGTAAGCTGAGACGCTGGAATTTAAGTTGCCCGGATCAGTTAAAATGTTAAAGGAACAGTTATAGATAATAAATTTACAACAAAAAAGAGGCTATCGCG
>JAFYJM010000027.1 GCA_017538125.1 Bacillota bacterium | reverse complement strand
TCTCCTCCTTCATTAATACTACCTGGAGTTTCAGGAGCTACATGTGAACTAATACCACCTGGAAAACTAAATTGTTTAAATCAAGCAAAAGAAGGCCATCGAGGCCATGGCGCAGGAAGTGACGGAGGAATGCTACCAGAAGAAATCCGGCTTTACGAGCAAGATCAAAGAATGGTTCAGTTAACAGAATTATTAAAGAACTGCGGAGCAGACATTTGTCTGTTCCGCTTTTTTGTGATATACTGATTTTTAGTAAGTACTGACCGGAGAAAACCATGAAAGCTCTTATAGCCATGAGCGGCGGCGTGGATTCAAGCGTGGCTGCTCTTCTCACAAAAGAAAAGGGCATAGATTGCATTGGCTGCACAATGAAGCTGTTTGAGGCAGAGGATACTGACCTTCAGCCGGATAATATGAAGACATGCTGCAGTCTGGACGACACGGAGGACGCGAGAGCGGTGGCCTTCAGACTTGACATGCCGTTTTATGTGTTCAACTATAAGGACGAGTTCCGCGAGAAGGTGATGGAGAAGTTCGCAGCTGCTTATGAAGCCGGCGCGACTCCAAATCCCTGCATCGACTGCAATAATTACCTCAAGTTCGGCAAACTCCATCAGCGAGCGGCCGAACTGGGCTGCGAATATGTGGTAACTGGCCATTACGCCAGGATCGAAAAGGATGCGAACGGCAAATTCCTGCTCAAAAAGGCCATTGACGACTCGAAGGATCAGAGCTACGTGCTCTACGGGCTTACTCAGGAGAAACTGGCGCATACCTTGTTCCCAATGGGCGAACTGACCAAGGCTGAGGCCAGGGAGATCGCGGAAGCGAATGGCTTCGTGAACGCTCATAAGCCGGACAGTCAGGACATTTGCTTCGTGCCGGACGGTGACTATGCGGCAGTGGTCGAGAAGATCACAGGCAATAAGCCTGTACCAGGCGACTTCGTAGATATGGAAGGCAAGGTTCTTGGGCAGCACAAAGGCATCATCAACTACACGATCGGCCAAAGGAAGGGTCTTGGCATAGCCATGGGACATCCGATCTTTGTTTGCGAGATCTGCCCTGAGACCAACTGCGTCGTCCTTGGTGAGAACGAGGATCTGATGAAGAGGGAAGTGCTGGTCAGCGAATTCAACTGGATCTCGGGCGAGGCGCCTGCAGAGCCGATGCGCTGTGCAGCCAAGACCAGGTATCGCATGAAGGAGCAGCCGGCGACGGCATTTCCGCTTCCCGAGGGAGGCGTGAAGATCGTCTTTGATGAGCCCCAGCGGGCCATCACACGCGGCCAGTCTGCCGTGGTATACGACGGAGATATAGTTCTCGGCGGGGGAGAGATCATTTGAATCAAAGCGGAACACTTACAGTCAATAATAAAATAAGTTACGGTATCGGAGGTATATGCGATAACGCATTGTATACTCTGAGCGGTACATATCTATTGATATATCTGACTACGGTGGCGGGAGTGCCCCCGGCGATGGCAGGAGCCATAAGTGCGGTGGGCTCCGTCTGGGAAGCCATCATCGGACCTTTCATAGGTTTCAGTTCGGACAATCACATTTCACGGCTGGGCAAGCGCAAACCCTTTATAATATTCGCAGCCATACCGATCGCGGTCATCACCAGTCTGCTTTTCACAACGATCAATGCGGCAAGCTGGGTGAAGGCCGTGTATTATACTGTGATGATAGTGCTTTTCTGGACGTTTTTCAGTATGGAATTCGTGCCATATATGAGCTGGGGAGCGGATCTCACTGATGACTATCATGAGCGTACTGTCCTGAGATCCTACGCTTACGTGTTCAACCAGGTCGGTATGCTGATCGGCATGGTGCTTCCCACGATCATAGTGGATTGGGCCATGAATCTGGGCAGGACCTCGCAGCAGTCGTGGCAGCTGGTGGGAATGTTCACGGGGGTAGCTGCGGGAGCGGCGCTATTGCTTTCGGCGCTCACACTTAGGAAGGGCGACCGACCCAAGGACGACCCGGAGATCAGGAGACTTAAAGAGCAAAAGAAAAACGCCCCCAGAGAATCGATCTTTAGAAAAGGCGTATCCATCTTAAAGGAATTCTTCAGTCTCCTCAAACTGAAGGCAATGAGGTACATACTGGCAGCATCGATGCTCTATCTCATAGCAAACACGATCTTCAGTTCAGGCAGAGTCTTTTTCATGACGTATAACCTGGGAATGAGCCAGAAGGCAATATCACTGATAATGCTCATTATAACCCTGTCGGGTATCGCCTTCGTGCCTTTCATCGAAAGACTGTCGGCTCACCTTGACAAGAAGAACGTCTTCATGTATGGCATCGGCTCTGCGGGAGTGCTTCTGATCGCCATTAGGATGGTCGATATCACCGGCCTTAAGGGAGTGATCGCGGTGAGTCTGCTTTACTCCGTGGCAAACACCTGCTATTGGCAGCTGATGCCGTCAATGATATATGACATCACGGAGATCGAGGAGAGGGAGTCAGGCACTTCTCACGCAGGATCGGTCATATCGTTCCAAGCCTTGTCTGAATCGCTTTGCATAGCGATCGGTCTCCAGACCCTGGGGATCATTCTGGACATGTCGGGCTTCGATGAGACGCTGCCGTCTCCGCTTGAAGCAGGAGGTAACGCAGCTCTCATGCAGCCTGAGTCGGCGCTCACCTGGGTCAGCCATTCATTCACGCTGCTGCCGGGCATATTCATGGTGCTGACACTGATCGTCATGCTTGGTTATCCCATAACCCGGGATAGCCTGGAGCGCTTGAGAAAAGAATCAAAAAACTCGAAATAATCCTTGCAATTTGTGTTTTTGCACTATATAATATATTCGCGAATTTATGGAGCCGGCTTCGGCGTCCGGAGCGATCCGGCAGGGCCGGCACAAAGAAAATAATATAAAGTGGGGTGAAAATTCAATGGCAAACATTAAATCCGCAAAGAAGAGAATCAAGGTTATCGACAAGAAGACTGCAAGGAACAGAAGAGTCAGAGGTCATCTTAAGGCTGTCCTCAGAAACTTCGACGACGCTGTAGCAGAAGGAAACTTCGATACTGCAGAAGAGAAATTCAGACTTGCAGAGAAGAAGCTTATGCAGGCTGCTTCCAAGGGAACTATCTCCAGGAACGCCGCTTCCAGAAAGACTTCCAGATTAGCCAAGAAACTCAACGCAGCCAAGGCTGCAAAATAAGTCTCACCCGTCCCCACAGTGCATAAGTTAAATGCACAGCATGAGCAACCTAGCCCAGAGATTGTGTCTCCTCTGGGCTGATTTTTTATGAAGACCAGGAGGTAAGCATGGGAAACGTCGAAAAGCAGATCGCTGTGATCTACAGCGGCAAGGATTCTCCCAACTTCGAGACCGAAGAACTCATAAGATATATGGTCGCCAAAACACTGAGAAATCATCAGGACTATAAGGCAGGACCCGGTAAGCTGTATATAGCTGCGGACTCTGAGGAGGAAACTGATCTTTCAAAGGAGCCCGCTGCTGACATACTTCTTTTCGAATTCATCGAGGAGAGGGATGACGTAGAGGAGGCCAGAAGGCTTGCATATAATGCCAATAAAGGCGCGAGGATCTTCGTCCCTCTGGGCAGCAGTTTCATCACGAAGGACCTGGTAGGCCCTTTCAAGACAATTCTGACTTACAGCTTGAGCGACCAGAACGCTAACATTTGCTCCAACAGGATCATTCCGAGAAGCGACGGAGGTTTCGATCTGGAGGTCGTATATCAGTCCGATCCTCTGGGCAAGGGAAGCCTCAGGAACCGCATATTCCCCGGCTTTAACAAGAACATGTTCGGTAAAGCTGCTGTCAATTCCACGGACAGGGCAGACATACTCACTGTGATCAAGGCTTACTCCATCGGAATGGCGCTCAGCATTGAGACCAAATACTTAAGAGACGGTATCAGCCCCTTCGTTTTCGAGAGCATGGCGAAGAAGATAGAAGAAGACAGGCTTGCCAAGGCAAACGAGCCTAAGACCGTCGCCCGCTCGTCAAGGGAAAAAGAGTTTGATCCTGATTGAGCCTCCTTCCTTGAATATGGAGAGCTTTAGTGATAGAATGTTATCAAATAACGGCTGAGATATGAGCCGCTTACAGAAAGGGCAGAGATATGGCTAACTTAGATTTGAACGTTTACGGAATCAAAGGAGTGACCGAGGTCATCCACAACCCTTCATTTGAGTTCCTTTTTGAAGAAGAGATGAAGCCCGAACTCACGGGCTATGATAAAGGTCAGTTAACAGAACTCGACGCGGTGAACGTGATGACCGGTATCTACACCGGACGTTCTCCTAAAGATAAATACATCGTCATGGACGAGAATTCCAAAGGTACGGTTTGGTGGACCACCAAGGAATATCCGAATGACAACCACCCTATGAGCGAGGAAGTCTGGGAGAAGGTCAAAGCAATGGCTCAAGAGCAGCTTTCAGGCAAGAGACTTTTCGTGCAGGACGCTTTCTGCGGCACCAATCCGGACACCAGAATGGCCATACGCTTCATCATGGAAGTGGCATGGCAGGCGCATTTCGTAAAGAACATGTTCATCCCTCCTACGGAGGAAGAACTGGAGAACTTCGAGCCGGACTTCGTGGTATATAACGCTTCCAAGGCTGAGGCGGAGAACTGGGAAGAGCTGGGGCTCAATTCCAGCACTGTAGCAGCCTTCAACATTTCAAGCCGCGAGCAGGTGATACTGAATACCTGGTACGGCGGTGAGATGAAGAAGGGCATGTTCTCCATGATGAATTACTATCTGCCTCTTAAAGGCATAGCATCGATGCACTGCTCGGCCAATACCGATATGGAAGGCAAGAACACAGCAATCTTCTTCGGTCTTTCCGGAACCGGTAAGACCACCCTGTCCACCGATCCGAAGAGACTTTTGATCGGCGACGATGAACACGGCTGGGACGACAACGGCGTCTTCAATTTCGAGGGCGGCTGCTACGCCAAGGTCATCAACCTCGACAAGGAATCCGAGCCAGACATCTATAACGCCATCAGAAGAGACGCTCTTCTCGAGAACGTAACGGTGGATGAGGACGGCAAGATCGATTTCGCCGACAAGAGCGTCACCGAGAACACCCGCGTTTCATATCCGATCGAACACATAGAGAAGATAGCAAAGAACGTAAACGGCAGATCCGCAGGACCTGATGCAGATAACGTGATCTTTCTTTCAGCGGACGCATTCGGAGTGCTCCCGCCTGTATCTATATTGACTCCTGAGCAGACTCAGTACTACTTCCTCTCAGGATTCACCGCCAAGCTGGCAGGGACCGAGAGAGGCATCACAGAACCTACGCCGACCTTCTCGGCATGCTTCGGGCAGGCATTTCTGGAGCTCCATCCGACCAAGTACGGCGAGGAACTCGTTAAGAAGATGGAGAAGTCAGGAGCCAAGGCATACCTTGTGAACACCGGCTGGAACGGCACAGGTAAACGTATATCCATAAAGGATACCAGAGGAATCATCGACGCTATCCTTAACGGTGACGTGCTTAAGGCGCCCACTAAGATGATTCCTATCTTCAACTTCGAAGTTCCCACAGAACTTACCGGAGTTGATCCAGCGATCCTGGATCCTAGAGATACCTATGAGGATCCGGCTGTCTGGGATGAGAAGGCAGCAGATCTGGCAGGCAGATTCATAAAGAACTTTGAGAAGTATGAGTATAACGAAGCCGGCAAGGCACTGGTAGCAGCAGGGCCGCAGCTTTAATTCGCCGCCTTGCTAAGCGCTCGTCGCTTTGATCAGTAGCAACTTGAATTCGCCGCCTTGCTAAGCGCTCGTCGCTTCGATCAGTAGCAAATCAAAAGCAGCTCTCTTGGGCAGATCGCTAAAAACGTACGCGATCTGCAGCCAATCGAGTTGCTTTTTTCTTTGACTGATCATTGCTCCTTGCGAATCGCCGGCGGCGAATTATAGTTGCGGGTGAAATAATATGTCTGATCATCGCTCCTCGCAAATCGCCGGCGGCGAACTAAAGCTGCGGTGTGGTTAATTAAGAATTTGGCAAATCCACACTTTTTTGTGGGCCAATTTTTTTATAGCGCTTGCGATAAAATTGTAGTATAATTATTATGTATGATTATGTGCATTTGCGTTTTTTGGATTTGTAAGAGAGGGAATGTGAATGGATACTATCAAAGAAACGATCGAAGTGAAGAAGAAACATGTGAAGAAGTCGATCCTTAAGGTAGTAGCGGTAGCTGTCTCCACAGGACTTCTGGCCGTTGGTGCGGTGGCTGCACTGGACAATCTCCAGGGACCGGGCTCTGGCCTTTCTCAGGTGACTGAGCCTGAACCGGTGGTGCTGGACATAGACGAGGCGGACATGACGGACGAAAGCGACTCCGGAACAGAAGATGAGCAGCAGGAAAAGAAGCGTGGTTTCTTCAGCTGGCTGAAGATCTGGTTCTACGGAGTGCTCACCGGCATAGCAGGTTTCTTTGCTACTAAGATACCTTGGAGAAAGATCTTCACCAAGCGGAATCTGATCATTCTATTGGTGCTGGTCGCAGTCTTTCTGTGCGCAAAATACCTTTTGCCGCAATTCGTTGACGTGCCTTGGGGACCTGACGTGACGAAGGCAGAATGATCGTTAAAGAGGATTTTATGGATTATCAGAAATATATAAGAAATTTCAGCATAATAGCTCACATAGACCACGGCAAATCTACGCTAGCTGACCGTCTCATCGAGAAGACAGGGCTGGTGGCGGAGCGCGATATGAAGGAGCAGTATCTGGACAATATGGATCTGGAGAGGGAAAGAGGCATTACTATCAAGCTCCAGACGACCAGACTTGTCTACAAGGCTCAGGATGGTGAAGAGTACATACTCAATCTTATCGACACTCCGGGACATGTGGACTTCACCTATGAAGTATCTAGATCTCTCGCAGCCTGCGAGGGAGCGGTGCTCGTGGTGGACGCCACCCAGGGAGTGGAAGCTCAGACTCTGGCGAATGTGTATCTGGCTTTGGATGAGAATCTGGAGATCATGCCTGTGCTTAATAAGATGGACCTCGCTTCAGCCAGACCGGATGAGTGCAGGGAAGAGATCGAGGATGTCATAGGCCTCGACGCGTCGGAAGCTCCGGAAATCTCTGCCAAGACCGGCATGGGCGTGGATGAGCTCCTAGAGCAGCTTATCAGAGTGATCCCAGCTCCGAGTGGCAAGGAAGACGGCAAACTGAAGGCGCTGATATTTGACTCCAAGTACGACAACTATCTAGGTGTCATCATATATGCGCGCGTCTTCGACGGACAGGTCAAGAAGGGCGACGTGATCAAACTCATGTCCACCGGAGCCAAATATGAAGTAACGGAGGTGGGTTACTGCGCCCCTGGCCTGGTGCCCACTAAGGTCTTAAGAGCCGGTGAGGTAGGCTATATCTGCGGTTCAATCAAACAGGTGGCAGACGCCAGAGTAGGCGATACCGTAACTCTGGCAAGCGACCCGACGGACGATCCCTGTCCGGGCTACAAAAAAGTCCAGTCCATGGTCTACTGCGGCATTTATCCTGCCGAGGGCGAGAAATATGAGAGCGTCAAAGACGCTCTGGAGAAACTCCAGGTGAACGATGCTGCTTTTAATTTCGAGGCAGAGACGTCACAGGCCCTTGGCTACGGCTTCAGGTGCGGCTTCCTGGGTCTCCTTCATATGGAGATCATCGTCGAAAGGCTGGAGAGGGAGTTCGACCTCGCGGTCATCACGACCGCGCCTTCAGTCATCTATAAGGTGGTAAAGACGGACGGCACAGTGATAATGCTGCAGAATCCGTCGAACCTTCCGACTCCGCAGGAGATCGATCACATCGAGGAGCCCATGGTAAAGGCTAATATCATGATCCCGAACGAGTATGTTGGCTCGATCATGGAACTTTGCCAGCAGAGGCGCGGCACCATGAAGCATATGGAGTATATCACCCCCACCAGGGTACAGCTCCACTATGACATGCCGCTTAACGAAGTTATCTATGATTTCTTTGATGCGCTTAAATCGAAGACCAGGGGCTACGGTTCTCTCGAGTACGAACTCGACAGATATCAGAAGAGCGATCTTGTGAAGCTTGACGTGCTGCTTAACAAGGAACTGGTGGATGCATTCAGCATGATAGTCCACTCTTCAAACGCCTATCAGCGCGGACGCTTCGTATGCGAGAAGCTCAAAGAAGTCATCCCTATGCATCAGTTCGAAGTGCCCATCCAGGCTGCGATCGGTCAGAAGATCATCGCGCGAGAGACCGTCAAGGCCTACCGCAAGGACGTCATCGCCAAGTGTTACGGCGGCGATATCTCGCGTAAGAAGAAGCTTCTGGAGAAGCAGAAGGAAGGCAAGAAGCGCATGAGACAGTTCGGCACCGTGGAAGTTCCTCAGGAGGCTTTCACTGCAGTGCTGAAATACGACGACAACAAGTAAAATGAGTTTTGGAGTTTATGTTCACGTCCCTTTCTGCAAAAGCAAGTGCCCTTACTGCGACTTTTACTCGGTGATCGCGAGGGATGATAAACTTAAAGAAAAATACACCGAAGCCGTGGTTCGAGAGATCCACGGTTTCGCAAAATATTTCAGAAGTGACAGCGCTGATCACGTCTTCATGAAGACCGCGCCGGATTCCATTTATTTCGGAGGCGGCACGCCGAGCCTGCTCACACCTGAGGAGATCGGGAAGATCATAGCAGAGATCGATGAGACCTTCGGTTCTCAAGACACCCGCGAGATCACTCTCGAAGCGAATCCGAAGACGGTGGACAAGGAGTATCTGTCAGCCATAAGGAGCGTGGGAGTAAATCGCCTGAGCCTCGGAGTGCAGAGCTTCGACGACGGTATCCTCAGGAAACTCGGCCGCGCGCACAAGGCGGCAGATGCTTTGGAGGCCTTCAGGGAGGCGCGTGAGGCTGGCTTCATCAATATCAGTATCGATTTGATCTTCGGTATCGAGGGGCAGACCATGGAGATCTGGGAAGCCTCGCTTGAGAAGGCTTTGGAGCTTGATCCTGAGCACATAAGCCTTTATTCGCTGGAATTCATGGAGGGCACTGTATTCACCAGATGGCTCTCCGAAGGCCGCATGAAGGAGACTGATCCGGAGGAGGACAGGCTGATGTACGAGAGGGCGGCTGATCTTCTCAAAGGCGCGGGGTATGAGCATTATGAGATATCAAACTTCGCGAAGCCGGGCTTTGAGTCACGCCATAACCTCAAATACTGGAACCTCGATGACTATGCCGGGTTCGGGCCAGGAGCCCATTCATATATGACAGATCATCTGACAGGGCAGGGGCAGAGATATTATCATCTTCCGGATCTAGAAAGATATCTGGAAGATCCTCTAAAGGTGGAATTCATGGAACCGAACTCATACGCTGATGACATGACGGAGTTCACCATCACAGCTCTCCGCCTGTCCCGGGGAATCGACAAGTACGAATTTTCAGAGCGCTTCGGCCAGGATTTCTGGGAGTTCTACGGAGATCTCGCGAAGCTTCAGTTCGGCTCATTCATTGATACCGGACATGCCGAAGAGGACGAGGAAACGATAAGACTGACCTTGAAAGGTTTCAATATAAGCAATCAGATCTTGAGCCTTTTTGTATAAGGCGGAAAGGACTAAATATGTCAAAATACATCATGACTCTGGACGAGGGCACGACGAGCGCCCGCACCATAATTTACGACAAGAAGGGCAACATGATCTCAGTAGCGCAGAAGGAATTCACGCAGTTTTTCCCAAGGGAAGGCTGGGTCGAGCACGACGCGACGGAGATCTGGTCCACGCAGATAGGAGTGGCTCACGAAGCGCTCTTAAGAGCGGGACTGACCTATGAAGATATCGATTCCATCGGCATCACCAATCAGAGAGAGACGGCGATCGTCTGGGACAAGGCGACCGGTGAGCCGGTGTATAATGCCATCGTCTGGCAGTGCAGAAGGACAGCTGAGTACTGCGACGGCCTGAGAGACGCCGGCTATGGAGAGATGATCCGTCAGAAGACCGGACTCCTGATCGATCCGTACTTCAGCGGCACTAAGGTGAGATGGATTCTTGAGAACGTGCCCGGAGCCAGAGAGCGCGCGGAGAAGAGCGAACTGCTCTTCGGCACCATCGAGACCTGGCTGATATGGAAGCTGACGGGCGGCAAAGTCCATGTGACGGACTATTCGAACGCCAGCCGCACCATGATGTTCAATATCAACACCCTTCAGTGGGACGATGAGATCCTGAGGATCCTCGATATACCGAGGTCCATGCTGCCGGAGCCCATGCCCTCGGCCTATATATACGGCGAGACCGCGCCGAACATTTTCGGAGGGCCGGTAAGGATAGCAGGAGCGTGCGGCGATCAGCAGTCGGCGCTTTTCGGACAGACTTGTTTCAATGAAGGAGAAGCCAAAAACACCTATGGCACGGGCGCTTTCCTTCTGATGAACATCGGAGAGAAGCCGATACTCAGTAGCCACGGCTTGGTGACGACCGTCGCCTGGGGCCTTGACGGCAAAGTAAACTACGCCCTGGAAGGCTCTGTTTTCGTCTGTGGCGCTGCGATCCAGTGGCTCCGTGATGAGGTCAATATCCTTGAAAACTCGCCTCAATCGGAAGAAATGGCCCTTTCAGTGGATGATAACGGCGGCCTTTACGTCGTACCTGCATTTACAGGCCTCGGCGCTCCTTACTGGGACGCTTACGCCAGAGGAGCGATCTTCGGCATTACAAGAGGAGCTAATAAATACCACCTTGTCAGGGCGACTCTGGAATCCCTGGCTTACCAGGTAAAAGACCTTATCGACTCCATGAACAGGGATCTCCTTGAGACCGACGCCGACGTAGATGAGACCCCTGAGATCGATAAGACTAAGGGACTTACCACATTGAGAGTGGACGGCGGAGCTTCCGCAAATAACTTCCTCATGCAGTTCCAGTCAGACATACTGAACTGCGACGTGCTGAGACCGGTATGCATTGAGACTACTTCTCTCGGAGCAGCCTATCTCGCGGGTCTGGCCACGGGCTACTGGGAGTCGCAGCAGGACATCCTGGACAACTGGCAGGTCGAAAGGACCTTCACGCCTGTAATGAGTGAAGAGAAGAGGGCGGAGCTTCTTAAAGGATGGACCAAGGCCGTGTCCCGCGTGAGAGACTGGGCGAGATAAGGAAACGTTTTGAACATGAAATACCTTGAACTTGTGATACATACGAACCGTGGGGGACTGGAGCCTGTGGAAGCTTGTCTGATGGAGCTGGGCTTCACTGAAATGGTAGTCAATGACCCGATGGACCTTCAGGACCTCATGAACAAAAAACACGATTACGACTGGGACTACATAGGCGACGAAGTACTGGATCTGGCTGATGAGGAACCTACGGTCACACTATACTTCGACGGCGAGGAGACCGGTAACGGCTATGCTCTAGCGCAGGAGGTAGATCTGGCGATCGAGGGGCTCAGACAGGCCATGATGAACGGTGATTTCGGCGCTGAAGCGGACTTCGGACCGCTTACGGTGACCACCTCGCTTCACGATGATTCGGAATGGAAGGATAACTGGAAAGAGTTTTTCAAGCCGCAGAGGGTCAGCGGTAGGATCATAGTCTGCCCGACCTGGGAGGATCACGAGCTGTCTGAGGCAGAAGCCGCAGAGGGGCTTAAGATACTCAGGATAGACCCGGGCATGGCCTTCGGTACTGGCACGCACGAGACTACGTCGCTTTGCCTTAAAGCCATGGAGAAGTATTTGTGGCCCGGCTGCAGAGTGCTCGACGTGGGCTGCGGGTCAGGCATACTTTCGATCGCGGCGGATCTGCTGGGAGCAGGTGACGTACTGGGGATAGAGATAGATCCTGTGGCAGTGGAAGTGTCGCGGGAGAACCTCGGCCTCAACGGCTGCGGGGATAATGTGAGAGTTATCGAAGGCGATCTGACTAAAGGCGTGGACTATCGCGCGGACGTAGTCGTGGCCAATCTAATGGCAGACCTTGTGATGATGCTGTCATCCGACGTCAGAGCTCACATGAACCCCGGTGCGAAGTATATAAGCTCAGGCATAATAGATGAGAAACTCGAAGAGGTGAAGGCAGCGATCATTGCCTGCGGCTTCACCATAGAAGAAGTCATGACGGACGGAATGTGGTGCGCTGTCGTGGCATCCTGAAGAGGGAAGACTATGATTAGATTTTTTGCGGACAGAGAAAACATAACAGAGGACAGCATCCGCCTGACATCAAAGGATGACCTGAAGCACCTTGTCAGAGTTTTAAGAGCAAAGCCCGGCGACCCTGTCATGATAAGCGACAAGGCTGAGTTTGAATATCTTACGGAGATCGAATCTATAGGTGAGAACGAGGTGCTCCTCAGGATCATCGACAGGCAGAACTTTGCAACGGAACCTGAGACGGAGGTAACTCTTTATCAGGGAGTGCCCAAGAGCACCAAACTGGAGACCGTCGTCCAGAAGACTGTCGAACTCGGTATCAGAAGGATCGTGCCGGTATTCATGGCGAGAACTGTAGTAGCAGACAAGGGGAATTTCCTCAAAAAACGTGACAGGCTGCAGAAGATAGCCGACGAGGCGGTCAAACAGTGCAAACGCGGCATCATCCCCGAAGTAACGGACGCCATGGATCTCCAAGCCATGATCTCCGACATCAGAGAGAATGATTACGACATAATACTCATACCGTATGAGAATGAAGGCGGATACAGCATCAAGGATGCTTTGAGAGACGATCCGGACGGCGTAAATACGAGGAAAGGATCTAAGGTCGCTCTGATAATCGGACCTGAAGGAGGTTTTGAAGAGGATGAGATAGATCTCGTTCGCGAAGCCTTGGGCAGGAAGGTGCGTATCGTGACCCTTGGGAGAACCATCTTAAGGACCGAGACCGCCGGCATGGCAGCCCTGGCCATGATCATGTATGAACTTGAACTCTGACTGAACAAAATACGAATCAAAAAGGACGTCCAGATGGACGTCCTTTTATGATACTTAGTTTCAGCACCTTATTGCTCAAAATATGATCCGGTGCTCTTTATTTAGAAGTTTTAGCGGTCTTGATTACCCACTTGCCATAGTAAGTCTTGCCGCTGACCTTCTTGAAGGCTCTGACTTTTACCTGATAAGTCTTGCCGCCCTTGAGACCTGAAATGGTCTTCTTATTCGTGGTCGAAGTCACTGTCTTCCACTTGGAAGATCCCTTGACGCGGTAAGCGATCTGATACTTGACGGAGCCTTTGCCCTTGGTGAAGCTTACGGTCAGGGCTTTCTTACCGCCCGTGACCTTGAGATTCTTTACTTTGGCAGGATTGATGCTGAAGGTCTTGGTCTTGGTGCCGGTGTATTTGCCCTTGCCTGTGATCTTGACCTTGCCCTTGCCGATCTTCTTGCTGGTGCAGGTCACCTTGTAATCCGTGCCGGCCTTGAGCGTTTTGCCGTTCAGCTTGACAGTTACCTTGGGCTTGACGACCTTACCGGTGTAGGTAGCGGAGCTGACTTTGATCGTGGCCTTGGAGATCTTGTAGGTACCGAATTCGACTTCAACGGTGTGATATTCGCCGACCTTCTTGATCTTGGTCACTAACTTGGTAGGATCCTTGACGGTGATCTTCTTGCCATCCACGTATACAGACTTGATGAAGGATGTCTTGTCAGGTGTGATGACGATCGGAGCGGTCTCACCAAGGCTGTATGTGCCGGTGCCCTGTACTTTTCCGTTGCCCTTGCCTGTCTGCATGAGGTCTACGAAGCCGTAACCGTTGGAAGTGAGCTGCAGTTTGTAGATCTCATATTCTTCACCCCACATGTCGTCGGGATCCTGAGCGATGAAGTACTGTTCAGTTCCGACGGTCGTGCCGAGACCAAATCCTTCATAGAGACCGCCGTTGATGGTGTAGTTGACCTTCTCGATCCTGTCGGTGACATCAGCGCCTGTCTTGTAAACGAAGGTATCGCCGCCGCCGTCTGTGCTGAGTCCGGCGAAGGTTAGGCCTTCTGCGTTGATGCCGACTGAAGCGGATCTCATGTATTCAACGCGGATCGCATAAGGAAGCGGAGTATCCATCTCATTCCATTCTTTTCCGTCGAATTCATAGACGTAATCGTTGAACGGATAGAGGGTGTCATTTAGTGCGAGATTGATGAAGAATGCGGTCATGTCGTCCCCGAGTACGTAGTAGATCTTGCCGTTATGAGTAAGGGCAGTACCACCAGCAAAACCTCCGGGGATGCCATCTTCGATATAGTTGGGCATAACTGCTCCGGTGTCTTCCCAGCAAGGTGAATCCGCATAGGGGTCGATCACGAAGGTGCTTACGGACATGGCATCTTCCATGTCTTCAGCTTCGCTGTTGAATCCGCCGATCAGGTAGATCTTGCCGTTCAGTGCTGCCAATGTGGCGTAGCTGTCTACGTTGTCAGGAGTGATGCCGGATGTAGCTTTCTCGCTATCATATACGACTGTAAGCATCTGGTCATATTCGTATTCCATCGGGTCGAAGGCCACGAGAGCGTGAATATCGCGTCCGCTGATATCCATCTTGATCTCTTCATAGATCTTGCCTCCGCAGTATACTGCGTTCGAAACTGCGACAGGATTCAAGCCCGACGTATCATAACCAGCTTCATTCTCAAGTTTGGTCCAATCATTGTAGTTATCAGTGTACTTGAGCAGATTAGCGATGGTATCGAAGGCCCAGAGATTGTTGTAAGGTACAGTTGTCTCTTCACTGTCGGAAAGCGTATCAGCGCCGTCTCTTGCGGTCACTTTGGTGAGGTTCGCAGGTCTCTTGGCGCCTACGCCGTCCAGATAATCATCTCCGCCTTCTTCTTCATCTACAGGAGTCTCATCCAGGAAGTAGATATTACCGGACGTATCCGTGAAGTACGGCATGTCTGCTCCGATGACGGGCTGGAGGGCCTGCTGTGAGTATGAGAGGAGCTCGCCCATGTATTCGGTCACGACGTCGCTCGCGCTGACTTCAGGCAAATTGTTGATCAGGTTTTCCTTGATCGAAGCCTTGATCTTACCGAATTCGATGATATCCCAATCCCAGTTGAAGAAGGACATCTTTGCCGTCAAATCATAGAGTTTCTCTCCCTTGACGGTATAGAACGCCGAGCGGCTTGTCTTGCCGGAAGCGGTAGTAACTATGAAAGTCACGTCCGCTGAAATGAGATCCTTGGCATTGCTGATGACGATCTTATCCTTGCTCCATTTGATGTCTTTGCTGTCGACAGTTCCTTCTACGCCGCTGTGAGGACGTTCATAAGTTATGGAACCTACCTCAGTACCGAGGTTCCTGCCGGTAAGCGTTACCTGACCTTTTTTGAAGTTCACGCTGGCGTCGAGGATCGCTGGTCCCGGAGCAGTGATATCAAAGTCTGTGAAGTCGATGTATCCGCCTGTAGTGCAGGTGTTGCTAAGTTCATCTGTCAAAGTGGTGGATGCCAGTATCTGAGATTTGATCTCGAGTGCGTCAGCCTCGGGATATGCAGCTGCCAGGAGAGCTCCTGTAGCGCAGGCAGCGGGCGTAGCCATGGATGTGCCGCTGTAAAGATCATATCTGCCGAAGGTCTCAGGATCTGCGTCCTTCTTGGCGACTCCAAGTGAATCGATGCAGAAGGTCACGTCTCCGGGGTTGGCGATCTTGATCATGATACCGATTCCCGCGTGAGTCACGCCGTCCTTGTCGACGAAGTGGGATTCGGTATACTCGGAACATCTGGCGTAAACCTGAGAACCGAGATAGATGTCATCGTAGGAGGAGTCTGTAGCTCCGAGCATGTAGTAGCCTTCCTCATCCATCAGGTAGAAAGGCATCTCATCTACGGTCACGTTTCCGTTAGAGTCTTCATTCCTGTATCCGACGTCTCCCATGAGGAAGATACCGGGATAAGGATATGCTTCAGGATCGTCGATCGTGTGGAAGCATACGTTAAGGTATGAGCTCAGGATCTGCACTCCGGCTTCCTTTTCATAAGGGAAGAAGAGCATGTAAACGTCGCCTTCGGAAGGATCGGTGATCTTCCATTCAAGCGACCTTGAAGTGCTCGTATCGCGGGATTCGCCGTCAAAGTTGAATGAGCTTGGTTCGCCGAGGCTGAGGCTCATGGAGCCGTTGCTTCCCGGTGCGAGGCAGCTCTTCATGACAGAAGTGCCGAGCGGCAGGACAGCTCCTTCGTTGGATTCGCCATAAACGTCAGTACCTACGGTAGGAGTAACGTTGCCGTTCTCATCGATCACTGTGGTATCGTCAAACTCACCGTAGTAAGCCGTTGTCTTTTCAAGCTGATCCCTGCCGTAGTTGTAAGGCATGTAGTTATCGTAGCTCACGGAAGAAATGATATTTGTTCCGGGAGATGCCACGTCAGTGGTCTTTCTGCCGTAGCAGGTATAGGACGAAAGCTCCATCTTCTCGTTGAGAGAGTTGACTACGACCGTATAAGCCGAAGGCTCATTGCTCGGTGAATTGAGGTTGCAGTCGTTGTCAAGAGACTCGTTTCCTGAAGCGACAAAGCTCAGGGCACCTTTCTCGCCGGCCATATCGATGACCTTGGTGAAGATACCGGAAGCAGCTGCTCCTCCCCAGGAATCGTTGATGGCTACTACATTCACGCCGTCATCGATGGCGCGGATGATATAGCAGTATGCCGCAATGGCGTCATCAAGATAGCCGCTGCCGTCTTCGTCGAGGAATCTCAGCGCCATGATCTTGACGTTGGGAACATCTCCGGCGATACCGAGAGTACCTACGTCGTTCATAGCCTGAGCGGCTATAATGCCTGCGCAGTGCGTGCCGTGGCCGTTTTCATCAAGCGGATCTGCATCCTTATATACGAAGTCATATCCGTAGGTTCCCTTCAGGTCTTTGAATCCGGGGTTGACCCACATCGTCTCAGCCAGTTCTTCGTGAGTATAGTCCACGCCGGTATCGATGATAGCCACTACGACTTCACCGGTAGAGTCTGCGGGGATGGCCTCTTTGACGACCTGAGAATTCATTACCTGAGTCTGCCATGCATATTTGGCGCTGGGATCTCCGGTGCCTGTACCTTGAGCTCCGAGAGCGTAGCATCTGTAGTTAGGCTCCGCGAGAAGGATATCGTCCTGCTCGTTCAGGATCTCTGCAAGTTTTTCAGGTGAATACTTGTCAGAGGATACAAGGCTGACGACCGTATCCGCTGAGAGGACAGGGCCTTTGACTTTATCAAGGTCGCCTTTGAATACCATGGTGTCCTTGATGGTGTAGCTGCCGAGAGCCTTGTCCAGGATCTTTTTCTGATCCAGAAGCGTGTTGGCGGCTTCCGTCTTGCCGTCAAGAGAGATGGCTGACATCGAGCTGCCGAATGAGCCGGAGGTCTTTACCTTATCAGCCTTGGCTCGGTCGCTCTTAGAGAGCGCCAGAGTGGAGACCTTGCCTGCCTTGTAGAGCACTAAAACTCCGTCGGCATCGGCCTTGTCGTTTTCTTTGGACTCGATATACTGATCCACGCTGAAATCAGTATTGGGATAGAAGAATTCTTCGGCTTCTGCCGCTTCTTCTGTCTCTTCCTGAGCGGGAACGGCAGCTTCTTCTACCGGTTCTTCAGCTGCAGGTTCCTCAACAGCCGGCTCTTCAGCAGCAGGTTCTTCAGCAGCAGGTTCTTCTGCCGCTTCCTCTGCCTCAACTGCGGGTTCCTGTACTTCCAAGTCCGCTTCTTCGGGTTCCTGGATCTCTTCAGGAACCGCTTCTTCTGTGGGTCCTTCTGCCGTTTCATCCTGGGCGGCAACAGCCTCTTCGGATGCCTCGTCAGCTGCTTCAGCCACTTCCTCGACCGTTGTCTCAGGCGCGTCGCCTTCATCGGCGGCTTCGCCCTCGGCAAAAGCCATGGCAGGCATCATGCACATAACGAGCATTACGGAAAGAAGGACAGCAAAGATTTTGCGTTTCATGTTTTTAACTCCTTTTCCGGGTGATTCCCCCCTATTATTGATACTTGTTTACAAGGCTTTTTCATGATGTATGTATATCTGGTCTGACTGTGAAAAAGCCTCAAAAAACTACAATAATATTATAGTATTTACGATAGCTGTTTTCAAGTACTGAAACCACAATTGTTCAGTGTGCTAAAGTGATTGTCTATTCATCTTACGTGTGTTAAAATATGTTCATGAAGATCGCATTTTACACCCTTGGCTGCAAAGTGAATCAGTACGAGACTGAAGCCATCAAGGAACAGTTCATTAAAAGAGGTCATACGGTAGTCGAAGAGACCGAAAAGGCGGATTGCTATGTCATAAACACCTGCACCGTGACCAATCTCGCGGACAGGAAATCAAGACAGTTCATAAGAAGAGCGGATAGGCTCTCGCCTGGTGCGGTGATCGCCGTCACCGGCTGTTATTCGCAGATAATGCCCGATGACCTCTGGGACATGCCGGAGGTGGACGTCGTCACCGGGACCGGCAACAAGCAGAAACTGATCGACATGGTAGAGGCGGCGTACGCAGAACGCAAAAGGATCCGCGAAGTACTCTCATACGATGACCTTAGAGAATACACTGACCGCGGCATCATCCTTTCCATGGAGGGAAGGACCAGGGCTTATATCAAGATACAGGAGGGCTGCGACAGATTCTGCGCTTACTGCCTTATACCATATGCGAGGGGCAGGGCCAGATCGAGAGACCCGGAAGAGATCGTAGAAGAGGCTCGTGTGCTGATAGACAGAGGTTTCAAGGAGATCGTCTTGACCGGCATTAACACCGCGCTCTACGGTACTGAACCGGGCTTCGCCTCAAGGTACAGCGTAAGTGAGGAAGGTATAGAATCTATAATCAAAATGATATCGGAGATCCCGGGCAACTTCCGCTTAAGACTGAGCTCGCTGGAGCCTACGGTGGTAAATGCCGGATATGTGGAGAGGCTGCTTAAGTATCCTAAACTCTGTCCGCATCTTCACCTGAGCATCCAGTCGGGAAGCGACCGCATTTTGAAAGCCATGAACAGGCGGTACACAAGGGACGAGTATCTTGACATCGTTCGCGTGCTCAAGGCGCACGACCCTGGCTACGGCATAACTACGGACATCATAGTCGGCTTTCCGGGCGAGACGGACGAAGACTTCAGAGATTCGCTCGATATGGTCAATGAGGCAGGCTTCCTGAAAGTCCACGTGTTCAAGTATTCGAAGAGAAAAGGCACCAAGGCCGAAGCGATGAAGGATCAGGTAGGAGGAGAAGTGAAGAACCTCAGATCCGACGAGCTTCAGGAGGCGGGCGAGAAAGCCGCGGCAGAGTTTTTTGAGAGAGAGAAGGGGAGAGCGAGGGTCGTTCTTTTCGAGGAGATCACCGCGGACGGCTTACTCACAGGATATACAGAGAACTATATCAAGACTTACGTGCCCGTGCCGGCTGAAGAGGATGCTGAGAAGCGCTTGAACGGATTCTTCAGAGTCAGGCTTGATGAGGCTTTCAGAGACGGAATGAAAGCGTCTTTGATTTAAGGCTGGAGGTAATGAATATGAGCAAAACCATTAAATCGATAAGACCGATACTGATCGCTGTCATGATCCTTGTCTTCATGTTCTCGTGGACCTGCGAAGGCTGGGCTGTGAGTTCTGTTCAGAAGAATTTCAGGGTGAATACCGGCTATCTGGTATCCGGGACTGACTTCGACAGCGTCGTTCTGGCGATCAAGAAGGATCACAGCCTCTGGGACGTGAGCAAAAATAAAAAACTGGCAACAGGTGTCAAGCAGGCATATTCGATCGAAAAAGGCCTGCTGGTCCTTAAGAGAAACGGCAAGCTTCAATATATGTATAGGAAGTCTTCCGGCTCCTGGTCCACCCAGACTCTTCTCAAGGAAGTAAGGGAGCTTCCGGACAATCCGATAATCTGGAACGCTGAGTCCACATTCGTATATGCGGTGAAGAAAAACGACAGGATGGTAAAAGGTACCATCAAATTCAACACCAAAGGCAGCAAGGTGACAAGCAAAAAATGGAAGACCCTCTTAAGCAACGTGTCTCACTGCTACATATCAGGCGAAGAATATGGTATGCAGGACATAACTTATTATGCACTTAAGAAGAACGGCAAGCTTTATGCCTGGGGATATAACAAACACGGCGAAGTTGGAAACGGCAAGACTAAGAAGGTCAAGAAGCCTACTCTCATACTCAAGAACGTTAAGTACTTCACCTGTTCCTATCAGATAAACGGCACCGCCGCGCAGGGCGGATGCACAGCTTATGCCATCAAGAAGAACGGTGACCTCATGAGCTGGGGAGTCAACGATTTCCTTACCGTTCAGTCCGGTCTGGGAGAGAAAGTCAAGAAACCGACTAAGATCCTGGAGGACGTGGACTGGGTAGACGGAGCGGACCATGTTGCTATCGCCATAACCAAGGACAAGGTGCTCTGGACCTGGGGCACTGCGATCGGTGTGACCTCGGTGGAAGGAAACACGGTGATGCATGAAGGGATAGGACTGACGTCTGTTGCCAAGAATGTCATAGCGGCGGACATAGATCAGTTTACCCTCTATTTCATTGATACATCCAACAGACTAAAATACGTTGGTTTCGCGCCTACATCGGCTTATGAGAATACCACCACACCGAAGAAGATGCTGTCAAAGGTGAAAGCGATCTATACCACGGACGTGGACGGTTCATTCGCGCTCAAGACTGACGGCAGTCTTTACGGCTGGGGCTTCGCCAAGGGCGGCAAGTATATCACCAAGCCGAAGAAACTTGCGACGGGCTTTGCGAAATAACTGACGGTAAATAATTGAAGAATACAGATAAAGATAACAGAAAGGAGACAGATCATGGCAGATTGTATTTTTTGCATGCTGGCAAATCATGACATACCTACAAACGTAGTGTATGAGGACGATGAGATGTTTTGCTTCCACGATGCCGAGCCGCAGGCTCCGGTGCATGTGCTCCTTATACCCAAGAAGCACATCGAATGCATCGACGACATCAAGGAAGAGGATGCGGAACTCGTCGGACGCATGATGCTCAAGATCAAGGATATCGCGAAGGATCTGGGGCTGGAGAACGGCTACAGAGTTGTCTCGAACAACGGAGAGGATGCTTTCCAGACCGTGAAGCACCTGCATTTCCATATTCTCGGCAAGCGCAAGATGCTTTGGCCGCCGGGCTGATCAAAGCAAAAAAATCTCTTGCATATTCCTGTAAATAATAGTATAATGCCTTTGTTATAGACAAATACTGTTCTGTATATACTCATAAACAGCAAGGAGGTGAATCAGGAATGGCAACAGTAATCGTAAGAGAAGGCGAAAGTCTCGAATCCGCTCTTAAGAGATTCAAGAGATCATGTGCCAGAGACGGCGTCATGAGCGAACTCAGAAAGAGAGAGCACTACGAGAAACCCAGTGTAAAGAAAAAGAAAAAATCCGAGGCTGCAAGGAAGAAAGCCAGAAAGTTTTAATCAGACTTAATTCATCAAGGTGATCATGAGACCAGACAGAACGGTCCCGGGAAGTAAACCTTTCCTTTGTCTATAGCATTCACCTCAAAACAACTGATCATCATAGACCCCTTGAGAAATCAAGGGGTTTTTTGTAATTTTCAAGGCATGAAGGGAGAAGGTCATGACTATCAAAGAACAATTAATGGAAGATTTTAAAGCTGCGATGAAGGCTCACGATGAGGTCGCGAAGAACACGATCAGTTTCGCGCGCGCGGCGGTCAAGCAGTATGAGATCGATCACAGGGGAGAAGAACTGGACGACCAGGGCATCATAGCTAT
>JAFYJM010000026.1 GCA_017538125.1 Bacillota bacterium | reverse complement strand
CATTAAAGCATCCATATTATTTGCAAGTTCCACGCCATTTGTGGTCAGTGTCACCTGCTCAGTGCCCGGGATAGTTTTGATCGACTTTACGAGGTCACTACAGCCAAGCCTTACAAGAGGCTCTCCTCCGGTGATCTTGAACTTTGTGATCCCGAGCCCCACAGCAGCCTCGCATATCCTCACTATATCCTCGTACGATATGATCCCGGCGTGTTCTACCTTTTCTATCCCGTGGGGCATGCAATACCTGCACCTCAGATTGCATCTGTCGGTGATGGATATACGCATGTATTCAATTGATCTGCCAAATCTGTCTCTCATATATTTCTTATTTCTGTTCGAATATCATTTTCCGAATCCGCAGTTCGGGAACGTGCAGACCTCGCAATTAAGGCACAGTCCGCCCTCACCAAGTCTGTCAAAGTCTTCCTTATGCAGGATCTCTCCTGTCATGATCCTCGGTAATACGAGATCGAAGATCGTCCTCTTCGCGTACATCACGCATCCCGGAAGGCCCATAACAGGGATGTTGTTCTCACCGTAATATGCCAGACAGAACATCGCACCCGGCAGTACCGGTGCCCCGTATGTGACAACATTGCCGCAGACGTTACGGATTGCCAGCGGGGTTTTATCATCCGGGTCAACGCTCATGCCTCCGGTACAGAGGATCATGTCACAGCCCGCATCCAGCAGCTCCCTTATGCAATTCTCTATATTCTCATTATTATCGTTGGTGATCCGGTGTCCGGTCACTTCTGCTCCGCAGCATTCAACTTTGGCCTGTACTACCAGGGTGAACGTATCCTTGATCCTGCCATAGAAAACTTCATTGCCTGTAGTGACGATGCCAACATTACACTCTTTATATGGTATGACATTCATGATCGGATCGCTGCCGCACAGGGCTTTGACCTGTTCCATTTTGTCCTTCTCGATAACGAGAGGAATGATCCTCGTCCCGGCAAGTTTATCGCCCTTTCTGACAGGGAAATCGCCATGCCTTGCTGCGATCATCATCTGGCCAAAAGAATTGACTGCCATCAGTCTCTTCCTGTCGATCCTGAGAACTCCGTCACATTCGGCCTTGAGCTCGATCTTGCCTTCCTTGACTTCTCCGCGGCTCATGTTTTCTCCCTTGCATATCGCGCAAAGAATTTCTGCAGCGTCATTCTCATGCATCATGGTCTCGTCATTTTCCCAGATGTAAATGTTATCTTTGCCAACTGAAAGGAGAACAGGTATATCATCTTCCGTAATGATATGTCCCTTACGGAAAACTGCATCTTTAGTGACCCCTTTGATGATCTGGGTTATATCGTGGCAGAGGACCTGTCCTGCAGCATCTTCAGTCCTTACGAGTTTCATGCTCCCCTCCCGGTGATCTCTTCTATTTTCTTTACGATTCCACATATATCGTTCATATCTATTGTTTCTTCGCCGAAGTCTTTCTCAGGCATATCAGTTGCGATCAGGAATCTTCCTTCTCTGTTGGAGACAGGCTCGCCGGATATCCCGCTTCTCACAACCTCAATCTTATGGAACGTGCTGTCCTTGGCTCCTTCTATAAATATGATGTCTGCTTCGGGAAAGAGTCTGATCAGATCATCATAGGTCTCTCCCGTACCGATACGGTGGACAAACATCCTGTTTCCTGAAAAGCATGCAGTTCCATATGCTCCGTGATCAGTGAATTTTCTTGTGTCTGTCCCGTGAATATCGCAGTCAAAGTCATGTCCGTCATGTTTGATGACTGCTACTTTCAAGCCTCTTCCTGACAGCTCTGATACCAGCCTTGTCAGGAGCGTCGTTTTTCCGGAATTCTTGATTCCCGATACAGCAATTACAGTCTGCATTCTTACTCCTATTTGTTAGCCTTTTGTTATCTACAGAAAAACTACCTGAACAGTGTCACCGGCCTTCAGTTTTTCCGTGCCGGCAGGAATGTCCAGTAGAGCATTTATTCCACGGCCGGATGCGATGTCCCCATTACCTCCGGTATGACCCTCGATATGAGCCTTTCCATCCTGGACATATGCTCTGATAAATCTTCTGACGGGGCTTTTCTTACCGTAATCAGAGGTCAGAACTGCACTCCCCCTGAGCATTTCCAGCCTGGTATCGCCTGTCATCTTCATCAGTACCGGCCTGACTACCAGATGCATGTCAATGAAGGCCGCATAAGGATTACCCGAAAGAGCCAGCACCGGCTGGGTTCCATACATTCCTGACAGCATAGCCATTCCCGGTTTGATACCTATCCTCCAGAAAGTACGTCCTATATCCAGTATCCTGAAGACATCATGCATGATGTCTTTTTTGCCTACCGATACACCGCCTGTTGTGATCACCAGATCCGCCTCGCCGGCGTGCCTGCGGATCTTTTCCACCACTTCCTCCGGATCATCTGAAGCGTGAGACATCGCAGCAACCTCGATCCCCCATTCACGAAGGATGGCTTCTAGCGTAAAGAGGTTGGAATCATAGATCTTGCCGGGCGTGAGGGCTTCACCGGGCATTACCAGCTCATCACCTGTAGACATGAGCAGTACCCGGGGCTTTCTGTACACTTTTACCTGTGTCAGACCGAGGCTGGCCAGGATGCCGGTTTCAACAGGTCTGATATACGTTCTGTCCGCAAGAAGAATGTCTTCCTTGCAGTAGTCCTCTCCCTGCCTGCAGTAATTCTGATATGGCTTCATGGAAGAGTATATTTTTACCGTTTCCTCACCGTAGTCAGTGTCCTCCTGCCCTATGACTGCATCACATCCGTCCGGGATCGGCGCCCCTGTCATGATCCTTACAGCCTGCCCCTGCCTGACCGTTCCCCGATAAAAACTTCCCGCATCTACTTCATTAACTACTTCGAACTTTACCGGAAACTCTTTGCAGGCACCGGCTGTATCCGCACTTCTGACAGCATATCCGTCCAGCGGAGATCTCGGGAAAGGCGGCTGATCGTGAGGCGCAAGTATGTTTTCTGCCAGCGTTCTTCCAAGGGATCCTCCGATGGATGCTGTTTCAGTCTCTGTTATCTGCTCTGTCCTGCTCAGGAGCAGCTCAATGCCCTGTTCAAGGGAGACAGGCTTATTCTTATATGTATTCATAAGTCGCTCATATTCCTCTGTGTGGTTAATATTTCTGAAGCAGTTATCGTCAATGCCCGCTTCACCAGTATGGATCACTTTACACGAAATCTGTTCAAGACTTCGTTTCAGCTTGTACTTTCCATCACGAATATCTTTACCGAATACCGGAAGACATCTGACCGAATACCAGCCGAAAGTCGTCTGAAGTCTTCCGTCTCCGGTTGCCCATATGACAGCATCGGCATTTCCGGTATCCGGGATCTCCATCATTTTCCGGATGAGTTCGCTTTTAAAAAACGGTGCGTCACAGGGAACGAAAAACAGTCCGTCAAGCCCATCAGCCCCAGCCCTGCTAAGGCAGGAAAAAACACCTCCTATAGGGCCCACATATGATCCGTCAGGGTCTGTAACGATATCTTTCACCAGGACCCATCTGTCAGGAATCTGCTGTTCATATACTGCCGCTGACAGGTAACAAGGCATCCCCATACTGCTTATTTCAGCCATGATACATTCCATAAATGTCTTCCCGCCGTATTCAAGACTCGCCTTGTTAACGTGTCCCATGCGGCTCCCAGCGCCGCCTGCCAGTATGGCACATCCGTTTTTTCCGTTCATAGTTACATATACAAAATGACACTGCACGAAACAATGATCATGCAGTGTCATAATTTCATGCTCTTTTTTACGATTATTGGTAGGT
>JAFYJM010000025.1 GCA_017538125.1 Bacillota bacterium | reverse complement strand
CATTAAAGCATCCATATTATTTGCAAGTTCCACGCCATTTGTGGTCAGTGTCACCTGCTCAGTGCCCGGGATAGTTTTGATCGACTTTACGAGGTCACTACAGCCAAGCCTTACAAGAGGCTCTCCTCCGGTGATCTTGAATTTAGTGATCCCAAGGTGCACGGCTGCTTCGCATATCCTCACGATATCCTCATACGTTATGATGCGGGCATGGTCTACCTTCTCTATCCCATCAGGCATGCAATATCTGCACCTCAGGTTGCATCTGTCAGTGATGGAGATCCGCATATATTCAATTGATCTTCCAAATCTGTCTTTCATATATTACTTGCCTGTTACTTTCCGAATCCGCAGTTTGGGAACGTGCAGACATCGCAATTCAGACAAAGTCCGCCCTCTCCAAGCCTGTCCAGATCATCTTTCTTCAGTATCTCTCCGCTCATGATACGAGGCAGCACAAGATCGAAAACAGTCCTTTTCGCATACATTACACAGCCTGGAAGCCCCATGACAGGGATCTTACCGTCCCCGTAATAAGCAAGTAAGAACATAGCGCCGGGTAGCACTGGTGCGCCGTATGTTACGACATTGCCGCATACGTTTCTTATCGCAAGAGGTGTTTTGTCATCGGGATCCACACTCATTCCGCCTGTGCAAAGTATAAGATCGCAGCCTTCATCGATCAGCTCCCTTATGCATTTTTCTATATTCTCATTCTGATCGTTGATGATCTTATGACCGATCACCTCTGCACCAAATTCTTCTATTTTTGCCTGCACCACCGGTGTAAAGGTGTCTCTGACACGCCCGGTAAAGACTTCATTTCCGGTAGTAACGATGCCGACTTTATATTTTCTGAAAGGCACGACCTTCATGATAGGCTCGCTGCCGCAAATAGCCTGTACTTTTTCCATCTTCTCTTTTTCTATAACGAGTGGGATGATCCTTGTGCCGGCCAGCTTATCTCCCTTTTTTACGGAAAAATCACCGTGGCGTGAGGCTATCATCATCTGACCGAAAGAATTGACCGCGAAGATTTTTTCCCTGTCGATCTTGAAAACTCCGTCACACTCTGCTGTAAGCTCTATCTTGCCTTCGCTCACATCGCCGCGTTCCATATTGGTGCCCTTGCATATGGCACACAATACTTCGGCTGCGTCATTCTCATGCATCATGGACTCGTCGTTTTCCCAGATATAGATGTTTTCCTTACCGACTGAAAGAAGCACAGGAATATCTTCTTTGGTTATGATATGACCTTTTTTGAACACAGGCCCTTTACTGACACCTTTGATTATTTGAGTTATATCGTGGCAGAGCACCTGCCCTACAGCATCCTCAGTTTTAACCGATTTCATTCCCATCTCTCCGGATCATTTTATCTATCATGTCTGCGATCGCACTTATATCATCTATATTTGCCGTCTTCTCATTGAAAGTACCTGCTGGCATGTCTGTCACAATGAGAAAGCGGCCTTCGGGATTTGACACCGGCTCTTTTGAAACAGCGCTTCTCACGACTTCCATCTTATTGAAGCTGCTGTTCTTGGCCCCCTCTATGAATATTACATCTGCCTCAGGAAACAGTCCTGTCAGTTGTTCGTATGACTCCCCTGTGCCTGTTCGCTGAACGAACATCCTGTTTTCCGAGAAGCATGCTGTCCCATACGCGCCATGCTCCGCAAAGCGGTGTGTGTCTGTTCCCGGGATGTCGCACTCAAATTCGTGCCCGTCGTGCTTTATTACTGCCACTTTTCTGCCACGGGCAGTCAGTTCAGACACGAGCCTTTCTATCAACGTCGTTTTTCCCGAATTCTTGATACCCGATACCGCTACTATAATCTGCATTTTCCCCCATCTAAATGAATAGAACTGTCACCTCATCGCCTTCATCAAGGGCATCACTGCCTGCAGGAACATCAATGAGCGCATTTATACCACGCCCTGATGTTATGTCGTTATTTCCGCCTGTATGCCCTTTAATGAAGGCTTTACCGTCCTCCACACAGGTCCTTATGAATCTTCGTGACGGGCTTTTCTTATCATATGCATCTGCAAGTATCGCTTTTGCGGACACCATTCCCAGATGATCATTCCCGCTAAGCATCTGAACGGCTTCCCTTGTAATCAACTGCATGTCTGCGAATGCCGCATAAGGATTACCGGATACAGAGAGTACGAGTTTGCCATCGTATGTGCCTGCCATCATAGCCATTCCCGGTTTGATCTTTACACGCCAGAATAAGCGCTCTATCCCCAGCCGGTCATATACCGCATGCATTATGTCCTTCTTTCCTACGGATACTCCTCCAATGCTGACTATCATATCCACGTCTTCAATGTGTGACTCAATGATTGCTGATGCCTCCTTTGGATCATCAGGCACATGAAAAACAGATGTTACATCTACGCCCCATTCGATAAGCTGAGCCTCGGTGGTAAAGAGATTCGAATTGTATATCTGACTATCTTTTAGTTCATGGCCAGGCATCACAATCTCATCGCCTGTAGATATTATGATCACCTTAGACTTTCTGTATACCTTTACGCTTCTCTTGCCTGTTCCTGCTATGATACCTGCTTCGCTCGGTCCTATGTGAGATCCTTCAGCAAGAAGCACATCTCCGGCTTTGTACTCATTCCCCCTGCAGATATAGTTCTTATATGGCTTCATTTCACAGTAAATATTGACATGCTCTTCTCCATAGTCAGTATCTTCCTGACCTATTATCGCATCTGCGCCGTCAGGGATCGGCGCACCTGTCATGATGCGTACTGCCTCGCCCCTTTGGATCGCTCTGTCAAAGCAATTACCGGCGGCTACCTCTGCGGCCACTTTAAGGGTCACAGGGGCTTCCTTAGAAGCTCCTTTTGTATCCTCTGATCTGACGGCGTATCCATCCAGAGGTGACTTCGGGAAAGGCGGCTGGTCGCGCATGGCGAGGATGTCCTCTGCCAGTATCCTTCCATATGCTGCTCTGAGATCTGCTTCTTCCGTCTCAGATATCCTGCTGATACTGCCGTTGAGAGCAGCCAGTGCTTCTTCGAGCGTTACCGGTCTGATCTCTTCGTTTATATGATCATGTTCCATTTTTCAGTCTCTTTCAGTTTATTGTAGTCTTCCAGGTCATTGATATTTACAAAAAGCTTTTCATCGATGTCGGTATCATCAGATTCAACTATCCGTATGTTTGCTTTATCAAGGCATGCTTTCAAGCTGTATCTGCCCTCATTCACAAGCGTCTCAAGGATTGGGATCAGGCTTACTGAATAGTATGCAAACGTCATCTGCAGTCTTCCGTCTGCAGTCCTCCAGATGACAGCATCAACATCCGGACCGATATATTCAGCCAGCTTATCAACAGCTTCGGCCGAGTAAAATGGAGCGTCGCACGGAGCGAAGAACAGTCCTTGCAGTCCATCTTCACGTGCCCGAATAAGACATGAATATATGCCTCCCATAGGTCCGATGAAGTCACCGGATCCGTTTGTCAGAACATCCATGACCGGTGTCCATCCTTTGGGATACCCCTGTTCATATCTGGCAATAGACAGATAACACGGCATCCCGGTCCCTGTCATCTTGCTCATGATGGTCCCGGCAAACGTGTTTCCTCCATATTCAAGAATCGCCTTGTTGATATGCCCCATGCGGCTCCCAGCGCCGCCTGCCAGTATGGCACATCCGTTTTTTCCGTTCATAGTTACATATACAAAATGACACTGCACGAAACAATGATCATGCAGTGTCATAATTTCATGCTCTTTTTTACGATTATTGGTAGGT
>JAFYJM010000024.1 GCA_017538125.1 Bacillota bacterium | reverse complement strand
CTGCTGGAGTTCTTCCATCAGTTTGCTGCGCTTTTCTTCAACAGCTGTCTTGTGATCATCAAGTATCGTCTTGCGAAGATCATATCTGGCCTGACGGGCCATCTCAACCTCTAACCTGGCTGCTTCTTCTACTTCTTCAGCAACTGCTGCCGCATCAAAACGCGCGATCTCACAGTTGAATTTCTTAAGTTCTTCATCAAAAACGGCTTCATCATCCTCTTCGGTAAGCATGATAAGGGCTGTATCTCCGTCCGCAAGTTTGTTGGCTACCATTTCAAGAAGCACTTCTCCGCCTATAACATCTGTGGTATCTGCCACGCTTCCCAGAAGCGCTCCGTAAGAACCCATGAGCAGAACGCCGATAGGACCTCCCAATATACCGAGAACGCCTCCCATAAGACCGCCTATAATAGTCTCTGAAGATGTCAGCAGCCCGTTATCATATCTGTCACAGATCTCGAATCCCTTTTCATCTCTCTTGACAAGCGCCATCTGAAGGATCACTGCCTTTTCATTCACAGGCTGCTTCTTTAATTCAGCGATCGCCTGGAATCCTTCTCTTTCATTCTTGAATACTGCCGCAATAATGTTTTGCATGATATCTGGTCTCCTTTACAAGTATAATCATCTATATAACACAATAATTAAAACAACATATATATTATAAAATCTATGGCGCAATATGTCTATGTTTTTTATCAGCCGAAGATCTGGCCTGGCAGCTTCAGTTTCACCTTGGGCGGGAATTCTTTGTCGAATTCTTCCACGTCTGCATCGTCCACATAGTATCCTTGCGGCGTCTGATATACTCCGGTGATGTCGTCCAGATATCCCGGGATGAGTTCTTTACAGAGGAAGAACGAGGCGTCAGCATCCTCCGGGAGATCGTGATACCTGATCCCGAACTTGCTCGCGTAGTCGAATCCGCTGTTTCCGTAGAACCCGATGTTTCCTTCGAAAAGCACAGCGCCGAAGCCCATCTCAGCAGCCTTCTCCAGCGAGTAGTCCAGAAGAGCCTTGCCGTAGCCCTTGCGTTTCAGTTCAGGTGCGATGCATATCGGCCCCATGGTCAAAACACCGATAATCCTTCCGTCGTCAGCCTCGATGATCGTCCTCATGAACATGTTCTGCCCGATGATCGCTCCGTCCTTTTCCATGACGAAGTCCAGCTCCGGAATGAATGCCGGATCGTCCCTCAAAACATGGATCACATAATGCTCGCTGCAGCCGGGACGGTAGACATTCCAGAAAGACTCCCTTACCAGGTTCTCGACGGCCTTGTGATCCTCTTCTTTTTCCAAACGGATAATATAATCACTCTTGTTGGTCATTTGCCTCCACAGATCTCCTTTTTATTTTCAGCGCGCATCGATACCGGCGTTTCCAGCCTTGAGAGATAGATGCAGTAAACTATGCCCACGATTATCGTCGCGATTATGCTCACCCAGTTTGCAGTCCCGTTGTCCGCGCCGAGCTCTGCCAGCACGTCTATCATAGAGTGCGCTATTATGCACGGCCAAAGCTTTCCGCCCTTGTAATAGACCATAGTGAAGATGAAGCCCCAGGTGATAGCGAATATCATCTGGATGAAGGTCTCGAAGTTCGCCTGTCCCGCAAAAATATTCACGATATGTCCGATTCCGAAAGTCAGAGATGAAACGACTATAGCAGCCGCAGCGCTTCCTTCGGCCAGCATACCTTTGAAAAGGAATCCTCTGAAGATCGCCTCCTCCACAAATCCTACCAGGGCCATGCTGAGGATGGCATACAGAAGCGCCGTGCCGGTGAATGAAGGAGCGAAACCGTCCCAGACATTGCCGGTGGCAACCACGAACATAGGGATCAGATAAAGAAGCTTCTTCATATTCTTCGGCCAGCCCTTGAGTCCGAGATCTTCCTCCAGGTGCCCTGCTTTCACGAATATCGCAATCGCCACAGTGAAGGCCGCCAGCAGGAGCAGCATCTGGATGCTTCCGTAACCGTATTTCTCTTTGATCGGCGCATTCGTGACGCAATACACAACTATAAGAATGACTGCAAACAGCACCCTGTGTTTCTCATAGAATTTAAGCATTTATTTCTCCTTCCCTTGATGCGAGCATTCCCATGTAGACGTTCTCCAGCATTTTTGAGCACTGCTCTTCATCATATTCCATAGAATTATTTGCCAGCAGGCTGGCCAGGCCGTGGGCCACGCAGAAAAACGTCATAAAGACCTCGCTGACCTTCTCTCTGTCTACCTCAAGCCCTTCGGACATGACATCCAGGATTCCCGACAGATTCGGATCGTCCAACAGTTCTCCCATATTCTTTCCGCCGAACTTGTCGGTCTGGAACAGGAAGCGGAAAAGATTCTTCTCCTCATGCCCGAATCTCACGTAATTAAGACCCAGCGCCAGCATCGGATCCTCATCGGTCTCCTTCGGCATGATGAACGATGTATGGTAACCGTCGGCCATCTCGTAGGCGGCCTCCCGGATCTCGTCCACAGTTTTGAAATTATACAGTACCGGCTGCGTCGAGCAGCCCAGGTATTCAGCGATAGCGCGGGCATTCAGATTCTCATGGCCGTTTGTGCGGATCACTTCGAAGGACGCTTCAACTACCATTTGTTTCGTTACTTTTATTTTAGGGGGCATTGTTTTCTCCTTTTATATAATCATTGTTATATAACAAATATTATACTTCTCATAACGGTTTGTCAATGGATTTTTGCACAAAAAACCGCAGGCCTCAGCCTGCGGAATGACTAACAGTTTAAGTGTTAAAATCTCTCGCTGTTATGATCTTCTATAGCCGCTTCCGACAGATATACAAGAGATGATTCGTGCTTCCCAGAAGCTCCCTCTTCTCCGAAAAGACCAGATACCATCTCGCGAAAGCATCGAAATCCTCATCGCTGATCGCGAAGTCCGGACGCCTCTCGATAAGCTCCAGAAGGCCGTCCACTCCGGCGGTCGTGATCCACTCAACAGGTTTCTCGCTGAAGAGCTGTTCGAACTCTTCAACGTCATACCCTGTGAAGAGCTGCTCCTTGAAGTGCTTCAGTTTATAGTCATCTGTGAAATTCTCCATCTGCCCGAACGCCCAGTTTCCCTGAAAGTAATTCGAGTACATGATGCCGAATGCGGATAAGAAGGCGAACATCATCACACCGCCCGGTTTGGTGACCCGGATCGCTTCGTCGATCGCTTGGTTCACTTCATCCTTCTCATATAAATGATACATCGGTCCGAAGAACAGGGTCACGTCAAACTCGTCGTCATTAAATCTGCTGAGATCCACAGCATCCCCGCGATATGATCTGATATTATCCAGTCCTTCGCTGTTTTCTCTTAAGACAGCCAGATTGCCTTCGACCAGTTCGACAGCAGTCATGTCCATCCCTTCTTTAGCTAAAGCGATGGAATACCTGCCTGTCCCTGCGCCTACTTCGAGGACTTTTGAATCCTTGTTCACATAACGATGGATATATGTCATGGTCGTAAAGTACTCCAGCTGGCCCTGCCTGGTCCTGCCGAGACGCTTGTCCTCATCCATCTGAGCATATATGTTGCTGACTATTTCTTTTCTGGTGCTCATTTTTTGCTCCGTCAGTATTACTTATTACCAGCCGCAAAACTTGGCAGCGGCCTGCATCACGTCATGGATCTCACTTCTGTGTTTCTCAAACAGTTCAGCAGCCAAGGCGTTTTCTTCATCCGTCATCGACTCATCCGGCAAAAACTCTTCTTCTAAGTTGGTCCCGGCCCACACGCTGTATGTATCTTCGTATATAGTTACGCCATACTCTGTATCACCGAACACCTGAGGCCAAGCGAAAAGGTCTACATGCGGAGTATTCATTTCGACCAACTCCCCGTTTTCTCCTTCGATATATGCCGCTGCATCCACATGATCTTTATCTACAGCGTAGATGAAACCGGTCTGGAACGACAGATAACCCGGCATTTTCACTCTGAAAACGTAACCATCGTATTCGCATACATATCTGGGCATTTCAGGATCGCCGTTAAGCTGCATTTTATCTGCTATTTTTTTAAATGGCAGATATTTGAATCCATACCAGAAAAGATTTATCCCCCCGAATACCAAAACAATAATAAGAATAATGGCTATTACTCGTTTAGAAACTGATTTGCTTCTCATCTCCGTCTTCCCCTCTTTTAATGATCACCAATGATCTTTTCCATCATGATCGTATTATACCAGCGACCGAATTTATACCCGCACTTATGGAATTCTCCGTTTTTGACATATCCCATGTGCCTGTGGAAGCCTTCGCTGTTGCGGTCCAGATATTCGTCTTCTACCAAAGGATCAGAAACACAGGCGTATAGATTCTTTATGCCCATGGCTCTCAGTTCGTCTTCAAGAGCCTCATAAAGAGCCTGGCCATAGCCCCTGCCCCTTGCGGCGTGATCCAGATAGATAGAAACCTCACAGGAGAATTTATATGCCTCCCTCGTCTTGAGTGGACCTGCATAGGAATAGCCCTGTATTACGTCTTCATCTTCCAACACCAGATAAGGATACTTCTTCAAAGTATTCACTATGCGGTCTCTGAACTCCTCCTCCGAAGGCACTTCATATTCAAAAGATGTCGCTGTGTTTTCAACGTAATATGCGTATATTTCCAAGAGCCTAGCAGCATCTTCCGGCTTGGCTTTTCTGATGATCATGACTTGTACCTGTACAAAAATGCTATATTTACTATTGACCTGTCTGCGAACCTGGCTGATCACCCAAGTTCTCCGTAAGGGCCGCTTTACCTGAGCTTGCCTTTCTTTGACATCTTATCCAGGACGAGGATATATACCACGATGCAAGCGAAAGTAAGTAAGAAGTCTCTCCAGCCAACCTGCGTCTTTATCTCGCCGAAACCGAAACCCGTCAGATAGAAAAGCGTCATGTTGTTCACTATGTGATATGCGCATGATGATTCCAGCCCCTTCGCCAGCCAGGCGATGATACCAAGGCCGATCCCTACTACGTAGATCTCCAATACGCCCACAAAATTGTATGGATGCGCGGAAGCGAAAACCATGGTCTGCAGCACGATCGCCACGATGGGCACTTTGAACCATGAGCCGAATGTCTGCATGAAAAGTCCGCGGAATATGTATTCCTCGGCCACGCACTGCAAAGGGCCAAGTATGGTGCAAAGTATCAGTCCCGCCAGTGTGAACTGCTGTGGCCCTATACGGCCGTCGATCAGTATGTTGTTTGCCGCGATCGGAATGCCGCAGATCACCAGCGCCAGCAGGAAGCATTTGGTGAAGATGCCCCAGCTCCAGCCGTTTCCTGATGATGAAGAATATGAACTGAAAGGCCTGTCCTTCACGATATTGACTGCCAGGATCAGCGCCACCATCAGCCAGACAACGCTGCCCTCGGTAGCTATGGCTCCAGGCGCGGTATATACGTTGAAGCCGTCATAGCCTTTTATCATGAGGATGCTCAAGACTGAAGTCCTGCTCCCGCATAGCAGCTCGATCACGAAAACGACGATGGTATTCACGATCGAACCCAGGAAATAGAAAACCCCCGTCAGGATCGCCACCAATATCGGCTTCCACCATTTATACGTCCTGAACTTAGTGGGGTAAACTATATAATCAGGTATTCTATTCGTAACATTCTCCATATCTGTTTCCCTTTCTCAAACCCAGATATAACCTTTCTTAAGTCCAGATAATTATATCATATATGTAGATCTATGCACATTAAATTTAGATTAAAAAAAGCGATAGATATTATGAAAAAAACCGGTCTGTAATATACCTTCTTTTCTCTGATCACCTTATCGGACCTTTGTCAGCTCCGGCCTTACCGAAGTACATGAGTTCCCAGACTGCTGATTCCTCCATGACTGTCTCTGAGGTCACGCCATCTTCGAGTTTCTCAACTATAGCGGTTCCTCTGAACCTTTGGTATGAACCAAGAAAACCGGCAAGTTTAGCGAATAGTCTCAGGCCCTTCGGAAGCGACTGGTAGAAGAACTCCCTGGATATATCGTCTTTTCTGATAAATGATATACGGTACGTCTCCCCTCCGGGGGGTTCATATTCATAAATCACCTTGCCATAAACAGGTTTCTTCGTGTTTTCGTCTATATACTCATCCTCCGGGACGAATCTGAGAGTGTGATTGCTGTTATCCCCTAATATCTCGGAGCCCTTTGCCAGCATAAATATATCGAACTCGTTATATCCGTACTTCTCGCCGGCAGTTATCCATGAGGAAATGACCTTGTAGTCTCCTATCCTGGCCCTTCCCCAGTACCAGTGGTGCATCAGGCGAAACATGGATATGTTGCCCCAGTTGTGGTCGTGGTAGCCGCTGCCACTAAGGTGCAGTTCTTCGCCTTCGACATTTATCTCGGCTTCAGCAATGCCTTCTGGAGTCGCCGGAAGCCAGCTGAAGTAATATTCGTCATCATTTCCGAAGAAGATGGTCCCGGTCTGGGAGCGCCAGGCCGGTATGGTGTTCACCAGACTTACCGTGGCTTTCATCTTCGGGCCCCTGAAGACGATATCGTACTTCGTGAGGTCGCCGATGATGCTGGACTCGCCGCAGATGACCCTGCATGATTCTTTTGAGAAACTGCATTTATCCGGATCCGGAGTCACCTGGTCATAGAACTCCCTGCCATCGGGAAGAGTTAGTTCCATGGTTACAAGAGGCTTTAGATCCGCGTTCACCCTGACAGGGTTCTTGGTATAGAACACTATGACGAGCTTAGTTCCGTCGCTGAAGCTGAAATCGGAGTACCACCATTCATAGGTATCCCTGCCTCCCGTGGTCCTCATGCCGTCTTCCCACTGTTGTATAATATTTCTTTTGATCCCCAGTTTCTCATAATGCAGATCATCATCCGCATGCAGAGATCTCAGAATGCTCTTCATTTATCCTGCCTCCTCGGAAGCCGCATAGCCGCTCATTCCTTCACATATGTCAGGTTCTTGTGATAAGTATACTACAAATGAAAAGAATATTAATAGAACGTTACTGATCTGAATGACCAGTAACGTTTTATATATCTTTTGCTTTTTTATTAAAACCTTCGTAAACTATCCGCACCATCGCTCAATGGAGCATGGATCTCATACTCAGTTCTCATTTATAGGTTTTTCTTCAATCTCAGAATATTCTTACCGTCCCTGTAATCGTAAGTGACCTCGTCCATGGTCTTCTTCACCATGAGTATTCCAAGACCGCCTACAGAGCGTTCTTCAGCTGGCAGCGTCACATCCGGATCTTCCTTTTTCAAAGGATCGAAGGGCATGCCTTGATCGATGAAAGTAATGGCCACGGCCAAAGGATCCTCTGATGTGTCGAACCTGATAGTGGCATTGCCTTTGTCGGGAGCATAGGCATAATTGGCTATATTGGTGAAGATCTCTTCAACTGCGACTTCTATCTGCATCCCGGTCTTCGGAGGGCAGTCAATAGCTTTGAGCTTCTGATTCAGGAAATCCAGCACCTTACCAAGGTTATCAGTCGATGCCTCTATGTTCAGTTCATTTGCAGAACCGTCTGAGATCGATTCCCTATCGAAATCAAGGCTCTCTGTCTTCAGCAGAAGTTCCGTCAGCTCCTTCTTCCAGAGCTCGATCTCTGCCCTGCCTGCTTCAGTCTCAAGACCTTTTCTTCTTATGGACCTTCTGATCATGCGGGTGTAGCCGATGATCCTTGCTTTATCCTCTACTTCGCGTATCTTGTCTTCGTTGCTCGTGCCAAGATATTCCACCAGTACCTTATGCCAGAACGTCTTGCCTGTCTCATGATCGAAGCCCTGGAACCTCTCGATCACAGAGTGATCATACTCTGAATATCCCACAAAGGCATTGTATATGCTGGCCAGTTCGAATATCGGATGACCTACAGCCAAAGTGTCCATATCAATCAGGAGCACCTCGTCTCCCTGGAGCTCCAGATTCTTAGTATGATAATCACCATGTATCATATGATCGTCCTGAGGTACGGCTTCTACCAGAGTGACCAGCTTGCTGCCCAGATCTTCAGGAAGGTATTCTTTCATGAAGTTTGCCCAGGAAAGCGCAGTCTCCTTCATATCAGGAAGTTTACCCTTAGGCACAAGTGTGCCGTGGATCTTTTTGAGCATCTCCACATATTCTCTGACACACCATTCCAGTTTATCCGGCTCTGTGGATATGATCTTCGAAAAAGATCTGGCGTTAAGGAGCTCGAATACCGATCCATAACTCTCGCCCACCCTAACCACATCGTATGAAATGGCTGTGGGTATGCCCAGGATCAGGGCAAGTTTGGCGACTTCTCTCTCATGCTGGATATCATCCAGAGCATCAGCATTATTATACACCTTGACTACATTGTCCTGGTCGATGCGGTATATCGTACCGTTCGCTCCGCGTCCGATCTCTTCACATCCTTCTATGGATACAACGCGATAGGCCTTCGTCACGTTCATGATCTCTGTGAAGCCGGTCATATCCAATATCTCATATACGTCTGAGTTGACGTTTGCGATACTCAGATCGCTGTACTTTTTCTTAAGTCTCAGGATCACCCTGAGGCCCGCGCTGGACGTATAGGCCAGGTCAGAAGCGTCGAGGATCAAAGGAACTATACCCTTGCCTTCCAGCTGTCTGAGAATGTCATTCTCAACTTCTGCAGAATTTCCGGAATCGATCCTTCCCGTAAGTTTTATTGTAACAGGGTTATTCAATGTATCAGACATAGACATATATCAGTAATTAAACTGACCCCTCCTTTCCGAAATACTCAAGGCAAAGCATTGTCATATCGTCGAACTGCTCTGCATCCTTCACGAACTCGTCAACAGCTTTTTGCACGTTCTCGATCACCCTCTTCGGAGATGCATCCATCTCGGAATCCAGAGCCTTGAGCATCCTGTCCATTCCAAACATGTTTTTATGCGAGTCCGTCGCCTCAGGCACGCCGTCAGTGTAAAGGAACAGCTTATCCCCAGGTGAAAGTACGATCTCATACTCCTTATAGAGTATACCCTCCATGCCTCCGATGACCAGGCCGTGCTTATCCTTGATGGTCTCAAAGAAGCCATCCGCCCTCTTCAGCGCCGGATATTCATGCCCCGCATTGGCCGCCACAAGTCTTCCGGTGGATATCTCCAGGATACCCAGCCATACTGTAACGAACATATCCATACGGTTATCAGCGCAAAGAGAATCGTTAGCCTTGGTAAGTATCTCCGAAGCAGACTGTCCCAGATTAGCAAAGCTCTTCAGAAGTACTTTGGATATCATCATGAACAGCGCCGCCGGGATCCCTTTGCCGCTGACGTCAGCCATTACGACGCAGAGATGGTCTTCATCGATCAGATAGAAGTCATAGAAATCTCCTCCCACCTCCCTGGCGGGATCAGCTGAAGCATAGATATCGAATTCTTTACGGTCAGGGAAAGGCGGGAATTCATGAGGCAGCATCCCAAGCTGGATCTTATTGGCCATCATGAGTTCACTGCCGATACGCTGACGCTCCGCTTCTTCCTTATGCTTCTTCTCGATGTCGAATAACATCCAGCGTATATAATTTCTGATCAGAAGGCCTATGCCGGTTATCAAAGCCAGACCTACTGCAATATAGAACCATGGTTCCTCAAAGAGAGCTTTTTCTTTCTCTATCGTTACAGTAGTGGTCTTAGTCTCCCGGCCCAGTGCATCCTTGAGCTCCATAATAAACTTGTATGTCCCTCCGGACAGGTTCGTATATATCACAGGCCCCAGTTCACTGCGTTTCACAGTCACATCTTCAAGGTCAAAGCCCTCCAGCCTGTAGGAAACTTCAGGATCTGTCAAAGAATAGTTATATATGTAAGCATATACGATAAGTTTCAGAGTGCTGGCAGGAATAGTGAAATTCCCTTTTTTATCCGGATATATCCTGGCTCCGTCAGCCTCAACGTATGGGACCGCCTGCTTGATGTCGCTTATGTCCTCGAAGGTTTCATCGATATTGACCTTGACCACACCGGAGTTGCCCGATAAGTAAAGGTCGCCATCCGGTGTCAGTTCACTATAAGAATTGCTGGTAGCGGTGAAAGGGAGACCGTTGGCCAGACCATAGTGGACGGAACGGATCTCGCCATTTTCGATGAGCTGTTCCACAGGTACCACGTAAATGCCATCGCTGCTGATCACCCACATCTCCCCGTTATTGTTCTCATACAGATCAAAGTTATTGGAATAAGGGAATTCCTTTATCGTCGTAACTTTGTAATCAGGATCCATATAGGCGATGGAATTGCTGGTGACAAGCCAGTAAATATCTCGCTTTTCATCATACTTGATGCGCATGATGATCCCCGATGACAGACCGTCTTCAGCGTTCACACAACGTACTCCATCATCGTTTATGACGTATATACCTCCTCCGTTAGAGCAAAGCAAGATGTCTCCGTTAGGAGCGCCTATCACCGTAAGGCTTTCCGGGTTTAATATGCCATCATCCTTGTCGTACGAGGCGATTACCTCGTCATCCTTGATGACAGCAACTCCGCCGGTATGAGCCACCAGTATAGATCCGTCCTCCGCCTCACTGACAGCGCGGATATGGTCTGACAGCAGTCCGTCGGCTTCGGTAAAGGCAGTCAGGACTCCGTGGTCATATCTCAAAAGGCCTTCGCCCCTCCATGTGGAGAACCAGAGTCTGTCCTTACTGTCACGTATAATGGATCGTACGCGGCAGCCGTCCAGATATTCAACCAATTCCGTTGCTTCCAGACTTTCCCCGGAAGCTGTCTTTGCCTCGGTCAGATATACCGGTACCAGCTCCCTGTCCTCACTCAAGACCTGAAGTCCGACATCAGTAGCGATGAAAAGCTTACCGTCAAACAGGCATGTGGAATTGACTACTGCTTCCGGCAGACCGTACCGCTCGTTGATGTTCTGGAAATGATTGGGAACCAGCTTCATAACGCCCTGTCTGGTAGAAGTGAACCAAAGATTACCCTCATAATCCGCTATTACGTGACCCAAAGAGTTGTTCATTGGCAAGAATGACAGATCATGGAATCCGTCTTTATCAACTACGCCTAAGCCGTTATTGGCCATGATCCAGATCTTATCTCCGACCTGCTCGATTCCAAGAACGCTGAACAGAGGCGATAGATCCACATGTTCCATGGTTTTTTTGCGCTTCTTGATATCGCCATAATACAGATCTGAGCTCTCCGTTCCGAGATACAGTTTGCCCGGTTCGTCAGGATCCGGGAGGATGCTGGTGATGCCCTGTATTTTCGCCTCTGTATGATCTATGAAGTCAATCAGTTCGCCGTCTTTGACAGTGAAATAGTCATCCTCATTGGTCAGGCAGTAAAGAAGGCCATCGCTTCCCAGCTTCATCTGCTCCAAATATAGATCTGCTATCCGTGGATCATCGATATGATCAATGCTTAAATCCAATGAGATGGTATTGATACCTGCTGTGGTCGCTACATAAATGATGCCATCCTCACCTTCTGCTATACCGCGTACCTTACCTGCCCCCAGTCCGTCATCCTCGTCCCAGAAAGTGAACTCACCGCGATCCATCATCGCCAGACCGCTGTCATTCATACCTATCCACAGCCTGTCCTTGCTGTCCACGAAAAGACTGACTACACTGGATATACCGGTGCTTGAATCCACTCTCTCGAAAGTGTTTCCGTCATATCTGATCAGTCCGCTGTAGCTGCCGATCCAAATAAATCCCTCGCTGGTCTGCGCGATAGCGTTGGCCTCAGAAGTCGGCAAACCGTTGGTATTGTTATAAATGACAGCGGAGTAACTATCCTCCTGATTTATAGGATCCAGTATCTCGATTCCGTTATTGCTGCCTTCCGCGAAAGCAAACTGAGGCATCAAAAGCATCAAAAGCAGGACGCAGATGCTCATGCAAAAGAATCTCTTCGCAGCATTTGTCTTTTGTCTGATCGAGGCAGTATGATCTATATGCAGTGTTTTCGATGCGGCTATCATATGCATGCCTTATCTCCTTTAAGCACTCTTTTCTTCATTAACTACTTTTATTATATCATATTATTTCATATAAAAAAATACTCCTTTTATGACTCGCATAAAGAAGCTTTCCGCTCGCTGGTCCTATGACGCTGAGGACCGCAAATCATTCCTGCCGAATCATTCGTAAAATACAAAAGACGGTCCGAAGACCGTCTTTGTGTTACGTGGTTGCGGAGGGCGGACTTGAACCGCCAACCTCCGGGTTATGAGCCCGACGAGCTACCATTTGCTCTACCCCGCGATGTCATATGATCGGCCGCCTTTGGCGAGCCGGGAAAAAGGTATTTATTTGGTGCCGGAGACCGGGGTCGAACCGGTACGATCGGTAAGGATCGCGGGATTTTAAGTCCCGTGCGTCTGCCAATTCCGCCACTCCGGCAAAAAATCCCGCAGGCGGCATAAGCCGCTTGCGGAATGGTCAGATTGGCTCCGGGGGTGAGACTCGAACTCACAACCTTGCGGTTAACAGCCGCCTGCTCCGCCATTGAGCTACTCCGGAATACGGTCGCCTCTCCAGCGACAATAGATATTATACTCAAATAACCATATGATGTCAAGGTGTTTTTTTGCAATCTATGGGCGATGTTTTTGATCACGATATAGTTTACATTATTATAGTTTTTTTATATAATATATTTAGTTAAATCTGTCATTTTTACAATGATATATTAATATTTTATACAAAGGAGAGATATCATGAAAAAATTCAACCACGTTATCGTAAGACGTCCCTGCAGAGCCATGGTAGAAGGCATTACTTCAGGACTTTATCCCGGCAAGCCTGACTACGAGAGAGCTCTTGAGGAGCACGACGATTACATCTCTGCCCTTTCAAGATGCGGAGTCGACATCACGATTCTTCCCAAAGACGAGAGATATCCTGACTCCTGCTTCGTAGAGGACCCCGCACTGATCACAAGAGCATGCGCCATCATCACCAACCCCGGCGCTGAATCCAGAAACGGCGAGAAGTACGAGATCATAGGAGCCATCCGTCAGTTCTTCCCTGAGGACAAGATCGAATACATCAAGGCACCCGGAACTCTTGAGGGCGGCGACGTAATGATGTGCGGAGATCACTTCTTCGTAGGAAGATCCGCCAGAACCAATGAGGAAGGCATCCGTCAGCTGACAGAGATCCTCGCCAAGTACGGCATGACCTGCTCCGAAGTACCTCTTGAAGAAGTTCTTCACCTTAAGACCGGCGTCAACTATCTCGAAGACAACAACATGCTCGTCTGCGGCGAGTTCGTAGACAAGCCGGACTTCCAGAGCTACAACAGAGTCGTCATTCCTGAGGAAGAAGCTTATGCAGCAAACTGCATCTGGGTAAACGACACCGTCATCGTTCCTGAAGGCTATCCTACAGTTCTTAAGGCTGTTCAGGACCTCGGCTACAAGACTCTAGTCGTTGATACTTCAGAATATCGTAAGCTTGACGGCGGACTCAGCTGCCTGTCACTGAGATTCTAATCAGTTTATTATTTTAATAGTTATATATTATTCATTTTTGGAGGAATCATCATGGATAACAACAAAAACGAAAGGACTCTAGGCGTATTTCCGCTTATGATGTTCGCCGTCGGAGTTACCCTGGCTTCCGGTGTATTCAGCTTGTCCGGAGACTTTGCGGCAAGCGGCGCATCCAACAAGGCCACCCTTCTCGGATGGTTGGTCTGCGGTATCGGAATGTTCGGTCTCTGCATGGCTTTCTTCAAACTGTCAGTCGTTAAAAAAGAACTGACATCCGGACTCGCTGCTTACGGCAGAGTAGGATTCGGCGAGTACATCGGATTCAACGTAGCCTGGGGTTACTGGATCAGCGCGATCCTGGCTATCGGCGCGTTCGTCTCTCTGCTCTTCAGATCCCTCTCCCACTTCTTCAGCTTCCTTGGAGAAGGAACTAACCTGGCAAGCTTCATCATTGCTTCCCTGCTGGTATGGATCTTTGCATGCATCGTATTGAGAGGCGTTAACGAATCCATCATCATCAACATCTTCGTAGTACTTGCGAAGGCCATCCCCATCATCGTAGCTGTATTCGCCATCATCCTGGCGGGAGCTTTCAGCTGGGATCACTTCATGACAAGCTTCGATACTGACATCTACGGTCAGGGAATGTTTGACCAGATCAAGTCAACGACCTTCGTAACTGCATGGACCTTCGTAGGTATAGAAGGAGCCGTAGTAGTTTCCGGAAGAGGCAGGACCACCAAGATCTCCGGACAGGCTACAGTAGGCGCTTTCCTCACGCTGTTCATTCTTTACGTACTTATCTCCTTCCTTTCGATGGGAGTTATGACCAACGCTGAACTGGCTGAACTCGACACGCCGTCCCTCGGCGGAGTTCTCGGCGCAGTAGTTGGCGACTGGGGCGTCAAGCTGGTAGACATCGGCGTTATCGTATCTCTGGTCGGCGCGTTATTCACCTATGCCATCCTGAACACAGACGGATGCTACGGCCCCGCTGAGCAGGGAATGTTCCCCGCAGTCTTCACCAAGAAGAATGCTGCCGGAGCTCCTACCTGGTCAGTAATCGCAGCAGCTCTCCTTTCACAGGTACTGCTCGTAGTCATGTTCCTGAACGACGCTTCCTTCCAGGCCTGCTACGCACTTTCCACTGCAGGTATCATGGTACCTTACGCTGTATCCGGTCTGTACTACCTGAAGGTCGTCATCAAGGGCGAAGACAAGGGAATCGAAGGCGCAGGAAATGACTTCACCAGATGGCTCTTCGCCATCCTCGGCGCAGTTTACGGCGTATGGCTTCTCTACTCAGTAGGCTGGGTATACTGGATGATCCTTGCTATCCTTTACCTGCCCGGATGCATCTTCTACTTCAAGGCTCGTAAAGAACAGGGCAAGAAGCCTTTCGACAAGACCTGGGAAATGGTGCTCTTCGTCTGCCTGGCCATCCTTTGCGTAGTAGCCATCGTGCTTACAGCCAAGGGTGCTGTCGCCTGGTTCTAAACCACAGGAGGTAAGATATGAATTATGGATGTCAATCCATGACGGGCAAGATCGAGTCCATCCTTCTCAAAAAGCCCGAGCAGGCTTTCATCTCGCAGGAACACCTCGAGAAGACCTGGGAAGAATTCAAATACTTCGGCTGCCCTGACTACGACAAAGTGCTTGAAGAATACGCGGTATTCGAGAAGTATATCAGGGAGAACGTTCCAAACGTCTACTATCTTCCCGAAGATGACCGCACGGGACTTGACTCCATCTACACTCACGATCCTCTGAAGATCACCTGCAAAGGCGCGATTTACTTCCCCATGGGTAAGGCTCTTAGAAGCCCTGAGCGTCTCGCTACGAGAGCTTATCTGGAATCCATTGGAGTCCCTACTCTCGGCGAGATCACACCTCCCGGCAAGATGGAAGGCGGAGACGTACTCTGGATCGATGAGAAGACCGTTGCGATCGGCAGAGGCTACCGTACAAACGATGAAGGCATCCGCCAGTTCAAGGAACTTACGAAGGACTGCGGCATCGAAGAGTATATAGTAGTGCCAATGCTTCACGGAGGCGGAGTCGACGAGTGTCTGCACCTTATGTCCATCATAAGCTTCGTGGATACTAAGAAGGCTGTCGTTTACTCCAAGTTCATGCCTGTATTCTTCAGGGAATTCCTGATCGAGAGAGGCATCGAGCTCATCGAGTGCAACGATGAAGAATATGATTATCTGGGCTCAAATGTGCTTTGCATCGAGCCCGGCAAGTGCATCACGATCGATGGCAACCCCGACATCGTTCAGAAGATGAGGGATGCCGGTATCGAGGTCGCAACATATGAAGGCCATGAGCTTTCATACAAGGGTACAGGCGGGCCTACATGCCTCACCTGCCCGATCACAAGACTTTAATAGTTTTTTAAACTCACCTGCCCCCGCCCTCGTGGGGGCAGGTAATTCTTAGGAAGTAATAATATGACAAACGATCCATTCCTCAAAGGAATCGAAAAAGACATAAAAGAACTGCTTTACGAATATATCAAAGTGGAGAGTTATACCTTTAGCCCGAACGAGCGACTGGTCGAGCCGTTTCTCACGGACTGGTTCAAAGGCGTGCCGTATTTCCAAGAGCATCCAGAACTCTGCGGGCTCTATGAGATCCAAGGCGATCCTTTCGACCGTAACGTCGTCTTCGGTATGGTAAAAGGCCGCGGCAGCAAGGCCGTCGTTCTGATCCACCATTACGACGTGGTCGGCATAGAAGATTTCAAACTTCTGAAGGACTATGCTTTCAAGCCGGACGAGCTTGGTGAGAAACTGATGGAAGTCAAGGATTCGCTTCCCGTTGAAGCGCGTGAGGACCTCATGAGCGGCAACTGGCTTTTCGGGCGCGGCGGCTGTGATATGAAGGCCGGCGGCTCCATCCAGTGGACTCTCCTCAAAAGATACAGTGAACTCGATGATTTCGAAGGAAACGTCATCGTCCTCGCTGTCCCCGACGAAGAAAACATGTCAGCCGGAATGCGCGCAGCTGTAAGGCTTCTGGCTGAGTTAAAAGATAAATACGATCTGAACTACAGAATGATGATAAACTCGGAGCCCCAGCAGAGGAAGTCTGCCGATGAAGGCATCTTTTCAGAAGGCACAGTGGGCAAGATCATGCCGTTCATCTACGTGCGCGGCTACCTGTCCCACGTGGGCAAGGTCTTCGAGGGCTTCAACCCGGTCAATGTGATGAGCGAGATCGTCCGCAGGACGGAACTCAATATGGACTTCACCGATGCCGTCGCCGGCGAGAGTTCTCCTCCGCCCACCTGGCTCTATCTCAAAGACAGCAAGACCGTCTACGACGTGTCGATGCCGCTCTCGATGGCAGGCTGCTTCAGCGTGCTCACCCTCGATCAGACACCGAAATCGATCCTCGACAAGGTGAGGAATATCTGTGCTGAGTCATTCGACCTGGTTCTTGAAGATATGCATGAGAGTTATGACCGCTTCTGTACCGTGGCCAGACCTCTCGTTAAGGAACTGCCTTGGAAGACTAACGTCATGAGTTTCATGGAACTCTATGAGCTGGCTTCTTCGGCACACGGCGAGGATTTCAGAGCTGCCTATGACGCGGAGCTCGACGCTCTGACCGCAAAGATAAGCGGCGGCGAGATAAACATCATCGAAGCGAACTTCGAACTTGTCGAGAAGGTCTTCGAGTTCGTCGATGATATGTCGCCTAGAGTGATATACGGTCTGATCCCGCCCTACTATCCCAACGTGTCTAACTACTACTTCGAGGGCCTGGACGATCGCAAAGACATTTCAGGCACTCTGAACGATTTCACCACCAGCGAGTTCGGTGAACGTTATACCAACGAATATTTTTATACCGGGATCTGCGACCTGAGTTTCTCGGGCATCAAAAAAGGCTCAGACACGACGCCTCTCGACGAGTATATGCCTCTTAGCAAGTGCTATGACATCCCTTTCGATGCTCTCGAGAAGATCTCGATGCCCTGCATCAATATCGGGCCCTGGGGCAAAGATTTCCACAAGCTCACCGAGCGCGTATCCAAGACCGACCTTTATGAGCGCACGCCTCGTATACTGGACTACGCGATAAGGCTGCTTTTGAAGTGACAGGTGCTCAAATGAAGATCATTTGTATCGGTGACAGCCTGACATATGGATACGGCGTTTGGCAGAGCAAATGCTGGGTAACGCTCCTATCGGAAGCTACTGGCATCCGAGCGCTCAATCACGGGATAAACGGCGATACTTCAGGCTATATGCTCGAAAGATCTCGCCGCCACGTGATCCCTGACAAGGCCGACCCGGGCGACATCGTGATCGTCATGGGCGGCGCGAATGACGTGCTGATGTACGGAGCGAACGAAAACGACGCATCCAATATCATCATGATCGCGGAGCTTGCCCTCGCCAAAAACTGCAAGCCCGTGATAGGCATCCAGCCCGGCTTCAAGCCTTCGGACTACCCTTTTTATGGGCCGCTTGACCCTGCTGCGCTGAATGAGGATTTCAACAGGTTCGCGGAGCTCGTTAGAGAAGGTGCGAAAGCCCGCGGCATAGCGATCTTCGACCTGAGACCTGTGCTTGAAGACGCGAGCCTTTTCAATGACGGAGTTCATCCAACTGATGAAGGGCACCGGCTTATAGCCGATACAGTTCTTGATACGATCAAACCGCTATTATGATCGAACAGACAATTATGACACACAAAAAGCGACCCTTAGGTCGCTTTTATTCATTGTTCAAAAAAGTTCTCAGTTCATCTTGACGGGCTTCTCTATACCCGCGTCTCTTTGAGCCTGATCGCGCATCAGCTCGCGGTCCGCTTCGGCGTTCTGCTCGACGATAGCGATCTTCTTAGTGTACTTCTCTGCCATCTCAGCATTACCGAGGAAGCAGTAGATCTCCGAAAGTTCACTCATGGCGTCTTTGTTGCTGGGATCCAGTTTAATCACTTCGCGGTAGTATTTGGCGGCCTCTTCATAGGCTCCGCGTGTGACCTCGTCCCCTGACGCATCTCCTCCGCCAGCAGCTTCGAACTCAGAACGGCTCCTCTTGGCAAGTTCTCTGTATGCAGTTCCCAGATAGAACCAGAGCGGCCACCAGGCGGCGTACCTGCCCTCGGTATACGGTTTGAGGGCTTTGATGCCTTCCTCGAACTTCCCGGAGAGTATCATGTTATACCCTTCTTCGATCTTTACCGGTTCGTCCAGCTGCCTGAGCCTTAGAGCGACATCCTCTCTGGCTTCCTTTGAAGCTTTGTCAACAGCTTCGTTTCCCGTCGCAGGAGACTTCGCGGACAGTTCCATGTATTTCTCCCAGACAAGCTTAGCCTTGACGTAAAGGCCCATGTTTAGATAGGCATAGCCCAGATAATAGTAGGCGTCCTTAAGTTCAGGATCTTTGTCTACGGCTACCTCGAAGGCCTCCAGAGACTCAGCTTTGAAGCGGCCAATGATATCTTCTCTCGAAGAGCGTTCAGACGCGCTCAGTTCTGCCTCTGCGTCTGCCTGCGACAATCTCTCGTAGGCGTCTTTAAGCCCGCGGCCATAGCAGTAGTATGCGCCTGCGTTGTCCGGATCCACCTGAAGCGCTCCTCTGAAGTAGATACACGCCTCCTCATACTCACCCTCCTGGGCGGTATCGAGACCTTTGGCGATCAGTCCGTTCGAGAAGTTCTTGTCGAAATTCCTCAGGATGTACTGAAGGTAATTGTCTCTGTACTTGAAGCCCGGATCGCAGCCGATGACAAAAGCCATGTTAAGCGCTATTTTGAGGACCGTTATGTTGTTCATCTCAGTCTTCCTGATAGGCACTGGCACGTCCTTGAGTATGTCGCTTACTCCTGCCCTCTCTAGATATTCATATGAAAGCTCATCGAAGACCATCTCTTTGAGATGCTCAGTCAGAAGTTCTCCGATCCTGTCAGTCTTTTCTATGTTCATATGGTCAATTCCCATCCTTTTCTGATAAATCTGCCGTAGTTGATCTTGTCCATGCTCTCTCTGGCATCCAGATCCAGCGTCTTAAGCACTTCCCTGTCGCAGCCCGGTATCCTGCCTGTCTCGTCCAGTTCTTTGGCGAACTCAAGCATAATGCGATACTGATCGTCTTTGCGGCGGTCGCGGTTCTGATAACCGCGCGCGTAATAAAACTCCGCAAGCGCCTTGAACATCTCGAACGGCCGCATCTCAGAAGTCAGATAATCCAGCGTGTGGGAGAATCCTTTGCGGTTGTAGTAGGTATCAAGCATGCGGTCGATCTCCTTAAGTACGACCATCTCATCAGACGTGATCCACGCGGTCGAGACCACTTCATAAGGCGCGTGATCTCTGTAAACTATACCGAAATCATCGGCAAGCGCATGGATGGCGGTACCTTTGAGCACCTTCAGGAAGCCCATCTGAAAAGCATCCGCCTTCAGCGCGTAGACCTTGTCAAAACCGCGTTCGAAGGTCTCCATGGTCTCATAAGGCAGCCCAGCGATCAGATCGACGTGCGTATGGCAGGTGCCGCACTCCACCAGCCTGCCCGTGTTATAGAGCACCGGATAGACGTTCTCCGAACGGTTTACCGCCCTCAAAGTCTCCGGGTTCGTAGACTGGATGCCGATCTCCATCTGGAAAAGCCCTTTCCTCGCGCCTGCGAGCAGGTCGATCGTCCTGTCGTCCAGAAGATCCCCGCAGAGTTCGAAGTGGAAATTCGTCACGCCGTTGTCGTTGCGGATTATATATTCGAGTATCCTGTACGCCCTGTCTCTGTCGTAGTTGAAAGTCCTGTCGATGAACTTCACCTGCTGGAGCTCCTTGAAGAGGAAATATTTCAGCTCCCTCTCCACCCTCTGTATGTCCAGAGCTCGCACGGTCTTATCGATCGATGACATGCAGTATGAGCATCTGAATGGACAGCCGCGGCTGGACTCATAGTAGACCACTTTGTCAGTCTCAGGCTCGAGCACAGAGTACGGGAAAGGTATCGAATTGAAATCCAGCGGATCTATCTGCTCATTCACATAGATCAGGCCCCCTAACCTGTAGGTGAGGCCCGGGATAGTGCTCAGTTCATCTTCCTCGGTCATGTCGAGAGCCTGACGCTTGCCGGTCAAAAGCTGCACCAGCCTGAAGAAAGGATACTCGCCCTCGCCTGAGATGACGAAGTCGCACCAGTCGTTCTGCCGCATGTATTCGATGCCGTCGAAGCTGGTCTCCGGGCCTCCGATCAGTATCTTCATGTCGGGTTTGGCTTTTTTGAGGTCTGAGGCGAGCGTTGAGGTCTCTTCGATGTTCCACAAATAGCATGAAAAGCAAACCAGGTCATAGTTTGCTCTCACGATCTCGTTATAGATGTAATTCAGGTCATTATTAATGCTGAATTCGCGGATCTCGGTCTCGCACTCCTCATTGGCAATGACCGTATACATATAGCGGATCGCCAGATTGGAATGCACATATTGAGAATTCAATGTTGTAAGTAATATCTTCATTATGATCACCTGATCAAACGATAGTTTAGTGTGGCTTATACGGTTATGGACGGAGCTGCATGTACATTACAGCCTTCCGCAGGAGCTGATGTGAATCACGGCGAAGCGGATGAAGTGAGTGGCTGACGATCAGCGGGAAAGTACCCGGAGGGACTTTGACGGGATCGTCCCGCGAACGAGTCCGCGAGCCGCTGATCCACACAGCGACGAGGACCGGGCTGTAATGCATATGCAGCTCCGTCCTTGAATGTATCACAGCGCTCTGAAGTATTCACTCTTGATGAGGCTCTTATCCTTCATGCAACGCTTAAGCGACTCTATCATCCTGTCATTGTCTCTCGGCAGATCGCCTTTGAGCGACACATAGTTCGAAGCGTGATTCGATCTGAATACGCAGGTTTTCTCCGGTCTCGCGTATTCAAGCATGATGGCAGCTTCCATAAGCACTTCCTCTGGCTTGAGAAGCTTGAACTTCCCGGACTTATAATCTTCCAGAAGCGGTGCCGGATACTCCAGCATGAGCGTAAGGAAACTCACGTAGGAAGCGTTCATCTCAGCGATCATTTTGCCGGATTCAATAGCGTGCTCCTCCATGAGTTCCGGGCCGCCGAGACCTGATATAAAGGTCACCGATGCCTGGATACCGTTGCCCTCCAGTTTATGCACGCCTTCGATCAGCTGCTCGCGGGTCTCGCCCTTGTTGATCATCTCAAGGACTTTAGCCGAGCCTGACTCCGCCCCGAGATAGACCATAGTGAGTCCGTGCTCGCGAAGCTCCCTGAGCTCCTCGTCGGTCTTACGCAGCGCATCAGTCGCCCTGCCATATGAAGTCACCCTCTCGCATTCCGGGAAAAGTTCCCTGATCTTATCAAGTACTGTCAGAAGCTTGGAATTCTTCAGGCAAAGCGCGTCTCCGTCACAGAGAAAGATCCTGCTGACCCTCCTGTAGGCCTTCCTCGCCCACTCCAGATCCTCCAGCACGTCCTCCATCGGGCGCAGGCGGAACTGCTTCTCCTTGTACATATTGCAGAAAGTGCATTTGTTATGCGAACAGCCCACCGTCACCTGCAGGAGCAGGCTGAAAGCCTCGCTGGGCGGTCTGTAAATGTTTCCGATGTAACGCATGTGATTCTCTCATGATATGCAAAAAACTCTCGGGCGAAAGTTTTTTGCGGGTCTGATATTACATTCTTTCAGGGGCTTCCATGCCGAGAAGCTTCAGGCCGTTCTTGATGGCGGTCTTGGCGGCGACGACTAAGGCCAGCTTGGCTTTTCTCTCGTCCTTGTCTTCCGTCAGAATATGCTCGTCGTGATAGAACTTGTTGAAGGCCTGAGCCATGTCCACGATGTGGCGCGTCAGGATGGAAGGCTCGTATTTCTCACCGGCTTCGATGATGACGTCCGGCAAAGCGTAGATCTCCTTGGCCAGCGCATATGCTGCATCCCCGGTGAGATACGAAGGATCGAAGCCTGTGAGATCATTGGCGTCATCTCCTGCGTTTCTCAGGATCGATGCACATCTGGCGTAAGTGTACTGCACGTAAGGGCCGGTCTCGCCGTTAAAGTCGAGCACCTGCTTCCAGCTGAAGACGTAGTCTTTGATCCTGTTATTGGAAAGCTCGTTGAATACCACGGCTCCTACGCCGACCTGACGTGAGGTCTCTTCGATGTTGTCCGTGGCTACGCCCTTTTCGAGGATGATCTCTCTGGTCTCCTCGATCGCGCGATTCAGCACGTCCTCCAGGAAGACCACACGGCCTGCTCTGGTGGACATGGTTCCCTCTTCAAGGCTGACCAGCCCGAAAGGCACGTGGACGATATCCTTGGACCATTCGTAGCCCATGAGCTCAAGGATCTTCTTAAGCTGCTGGAAATGGAGGTTCTGCTGGGAAGCCACGACGTAGATGTTCTTGTAGAAATCGTAGGTCGCTTTGCGGTACTTCGCGCAGGCCAGGTCACGAGTTATATAAAGAGTAGATCCGTCTGACTTGAGTATAGGCGCCGGAGTAAGCCCGTAAGGCTCCAAATCGACGATTTCAGCGCCTTGCGACGGAACTAAGAGGTTCTTATCCTTTAACTCCTGAACGACGGCTGGCATCTTATCTGAGTAGAAAGATTCGCCTGCATAGGAATCGTACTCGATACCCAGCATGTTATATACTCTGTTGAATTCTTTGAGGGATTCATCTCTGAACCACTGCCAGAGTCTGGTCTCCTCTTCGCCGCCCTGCTCCAGCTTGGTGAAGGTCTCCCTGGCCTCATCGTCCAGAGAAGGATCCTTCTCCGCTTCCTCATGGAACTTAGTGTAGTAGTGAAGGAGCGTCTTGATGGGCTCGCGCCTTACGTCTTCTTCATTTCCCCAGTGGCGGTAGGCAACGATCATCTTACCGAACTGTGTGCCGTAGTCGCCCAGGTGATTGATCCTGGTGACCTTGTAGCCCATGGCATCCCAAAGGAGATTGATGGAGTTTCCGATAACTGTCGACCTGATGTGACCGATATGGAAAGGCTTGGCAATGTTCGGTGATGAGAACTCGACAATGACGGGCTTGCCCTCGCCGACGTCGGATCTGCCGTATTCGTCGCCCTGCTCCATGACTTCCTCGATCACTTCCTCGACGAACTCTTCTTTGGAAATGAACATGTTGACGTAGGCGTTCACCTGCTCAACCTTTTCGAAGATATCGTTCTCTCTGATCCCATCAGCTATGCCTCTGGCGATCAGAGGAGGCGCCTTGCGGAGCACCTTAGCCAGTCTGAAGCATGGGAACGCGTAATCGCCCATCTTGCTGTCCTGAGGAACTTCGATCATGCCCTGTATCTCATCAAGGCTCAAATCTGCCACCTGCTCGCTTATGAGCTTGGCTATTTCTTCTTTTAAGTTGATCATTTCTTATCTCCTTCGTTTATCTGAAATCGTTTTTTGTCTTGTTTTGTTGGTTTAGAGCCTAGTTGTGGCTCCGGGTGATACATGCTCCGCGAATAAGGGCTATCATGTGTAATCAGTTTCTCCCTGAGTTACACATGATTTGCGAATAACAGCCATCATGTGTAAGCGGTTTTTTGCTGGGTTACACATGTCCCTCAAATAACGGTCGTCATGTGTAAGCGGTTTTTTGCTGGGTTACACATGTCCCGCAAATAACAATCGTCATGTATAAGCGGTTTTCCCCCGAATTATACATGTCCCGCAAATAACGGTCGTCATGTGTAAGCAATTATTTCCCAGATTATACATGCCCCTCAAATAACAGGCTTCATGTATAAGCAATAATTCCCAGGGTTACACATGCATCGCAATTAAAAAGCATCATGTGTAAGTACTATTATTCCCGGGTTACACATATCCCGCGAATTACGGTTCTTATGTATAAATCCCTTCATTCTGGGTTATACATACCCCGCGAATAACGGTCTTCATGTATAAATCCCATCGTTCTAGGTTACACATATCCCGCGAATTACGACCCTCATGTATCAATCAGCCGAAATCCTTATCAGTCATCAGCGGGATTCCCTTGGATCTCAGCAATTCCGCGAAGACTCCATCCCCGTCGACGATGACACCCGAGAACGTTCCGTCGTAGATCTTGCCGACCCCGCATGACGGGCTTCCGAATCTCAGGATAGCTCCCTCGATCTTTTCCGGATCCCCTGCGCAAAGAACTTTCTCCCAGCATCGTCGCGCGCCCAGGTTAAACGCTTCGGTCAGGTCTCTCCCCGCGCGATCGACGATCCTGCCTTCTATCCGCTCCGCAGGGTCTCTCGGAGCTTCGAGACCGCCAGCCATCTCAGGGCATATGAGGACATAATCCTTGTCCTTCAGGAAGTCCACGACTCCCTGATTATAGTTATTGCCTCCGTTGTATTTGACGTTTTCGCCCACAAGGCAGGCGCTTACGATATACATACGTCCTCCCCGCCCGGCGCCAGCTGCGCTATTCCTTGAACTTCACGACGGTAACGCCGTCGCCGCCTTCGTTGTAGTTTCCCTTTCTGTATGAGGCTACCGTAGGAGTCTTCTTAAGTATCTCACGGATGCCGCTCTGAAGTATGCCTGCTCCTCTCCCGTGGATGATCGTCACGTCCTTGAGGCCGCCCATATAGGCATCATCCAGATATTTCAGGACGTCCTCGGTCGCATCGTCCAAAGTCTTACCGACAACGTTTATCGATGCGCTCACGCTCATCGCTTTGGTGCGGTATATCTCGCCGCCCTTATTGCCTGTCCTTCGGTCGTAGATGGTCTTTTTCTTCTGGTTGACTCCCTGCGGACCGCCTTCCACGAGCATCAGGTCATCGACGTTCACGTAGATCTTCATGACGCCTACCTGCACCTGCATGTCGCCTCTGTCGTCCGGCTTGGAAAGGATCTCTCCGATCTGATCCAGAGTAAGCACCTTGACGCGGTCGCCCACCTTGATGTCTTCGACGGATACCGGATTGTCGTTGACTTCTTTGACCAGACCTTGTGAATACTTGTCCTGAGTCTCCTTCAAGCGGCGCTTGTTCTTCTCAAGGCGCTTGGTGCGTTCTCCCAGGCTGTCAATTTTGGCTAGTTCCTTGAGTTCCTGCTGGACTTCAGTCGCTGTATCGCGCGCGTCTTTGATGATGTCTCTGGCCTCTTCCTTGGCGCGTTCCAGGACTTCTCTCTCGTGCTTGTCGAGGAGCTTCATCCTGCGATCCATCTCCGCCTGACGCTTCTGTATATCCAGGAGTATGCGGTCGGCTTCCATCTTCTCGGCTTCGGCCTGCTTCCTCTCAGTCTCGATGGAGCTGATGACTTCTTCAAACTCCATGTCTCCCCGCTCGATCAGCTGGTTGGCCCGGTCTATTATATATGGCGCGAGACCCAGCTTCTTCGATATCTCGAAAGCGTTTGACTTGCCGGGTATCCCTATGTTCAGCTTGTATGTCGGGCTCAGAGTCTCCACGTCGAACTCCATGGAAGCGTTCTGCACACCCTCGCGCTCGATCGCGAATTTTTTGAGCTCGTTATAGTGGGTGGTGGCCGCCACGTTGGCTTCGTTTCGTTTAAGTGTCTCCAGGATGGAGATCGCCAGAGCTGCTCCCTCGGTGGGATCCGTGCCGGCTCCGAGCTCGTCCAGAAGGACAAGCGATCCGTAGCCTGCCTTATCGATGAACTCCACCGTGTTCTTCATGTGCGAACTGAAGGTCGAAAGGCTCTGCTCGATCGACTGCTCATCTCCGATATCGCAGAAGATATCTTTGTACACCGGCACTCTGCTCTCGGACGATGCAGGTATGTGGAGACCGGACATCGCCATCATTGAAAGCAGTCCGATGGTCTTGAGCGTCACGGTCTTGCCGCCGGTGTTAGGACCTGTTATGACCAGAGACTTGAAGTCCCTGCCGAGTCTCACGTTGATCGGCACCACCTTATCCGGATCGATCAGAGGATGTCTCGCCTCCTTCAGCTCCAGATAGTAATCCTCGTCCATCACGGGCTCTTCACCCTTCATCTTGACGGACAATCTGCCCTTGGCGAAGATCACGTCCAGATCGATCAGTATCCGGTGGTTATTCAGAAGGTCGTGGAAATGCTCTGCGCAGTTGTCGCTCAGTTCCTGCAGTATCCTTTCGATCTCGCCCTTTTCCATGAGCTCCAGCTCTCTTAAGCGGTTGTTGGCCTCGACGATGGCCTGGGGCTCGATGAAAAGCGTGGAGCCTGAACCCGACTGGTCGTGCACGATGCCCGCCACCTTCTGACGGTGCTCCGCCTTCACCGGTACGACGTACCTGCCGTCCCTCATGGTCACGATCATGTCCTGAAGATAAGTCCTGTTAGCCTGGGAGTTAACGATGTTGTTCAGTTTAGCCCTGATGGCCTCATTCTCCCTGCCTATCTCGCGTCTTATCCTGGCAAGCTCCGGAGATGCCGAATCAGCCATCTCGTCTTCCGAAAGGATGCTCCTGTCTATCTTATCACGGAGTTTCGGGAAGGTTACCAGTACCTCCGCTTTTCCGTGAATTACAGATAAATGTGGCAGATCCTTTCTGAGGAAGCTTACCACATTCTCCGTTACTTTCATGTTATAGAGGATCATCAGAAGCTGCTTCATGGTAAGGCTTCCGCCCTTCCTTACCCTGTAGAGCAAAGGCTCTATGTCGTAGAGTTCGCCTATGGGCAGGGTGCCTTTCCGGATTATCACATCGCAGGCTTCAGTGGTCTCCCGGAGGAGATCCCTTATCAAAAGTATATCTCCTCTCGGCGAGAACCTGGCGATCCGTTCTTTTGCCATCTGAGAGCCGGCTTCGTTGGAAAGCATTTCGATTATTTTGTTGTATTCCAGTATTTCAAGCGCTCTCTTGTTCATGGCTTCCTGATCAGTCAGACGATCAGCGTTTCAGTTTGCTGAGTTCATCCTTGAGCTGGATGTTTTCCATCTGGAGATCAAAATACGCAGACTCGAATTCCTTGACTTTGTTCTCAAGTTTGGCGGCGTATTCTTCGATCTCTTTCTTGTTCTCATCAGCTTTGGATGCGCCTTCCTTGTACTGGATGAAGTTCTGCTTGGCTTCATCCCAAAGCTTCATGTAGTGCTGAGCGTCATTCTCCAGCTGATCTTTCTGCTCGGTAAGTCTGGAGACTTCTTCCTTGAGGCTGAATACCTCATCGGTGATGTTGACGCAGGCTAAGGTAGCGAGAGCTCCGGCCTTGCTGCTTGCGGTGAACTTGGAGATCTCTCTCATCTTGTCGTCGACGTATGCAGCGATCTCCTGGATGGTCTGAGGATCTCTCTCTCCGCTGATGGTGTACTCCTGTCCGTAAATTCTGACTGTTACCTTATTGTCTTCCATTATTCTTTCCTCCGGTTGAAATGGATATTATGGAATTAACTTACATCTCTCTCAAAACAGCGTTCAGCTGACTCTCAAGTTCCTTGAGGACCTTGTTGTGAACCGGCATGATATCGTCGTCCGTAAGCGTCCTGTCGTCATGTCTGTAGGTCAGACTGAAGGCCAGGCTCTTCTTGCCGGGAGGGATCGGCACTCCTCTGTAGATATCAAAGAGCTTCACATCTTTCAAGATCTCCGTCGCGGAAGCCTTGATAGTTTCTTCTATTTCTCCCACCGTGATATTCTCGTCCACCAGAAGAGCGATGTCTCTTGAAATGGACGGATACTTGGCGAGAGGTTTGAACACTTTGGTCATATTGGCGAGATCCATGACGCTCTCAAGCGTCAGTTCTGCACAGTATGCCTTGGTGCCTATGCCGTATTTCTCTGTTACCTTCGGGTGGACTTCACCCATGATGCCCAGCTCGACTTCCTCCTCCAGAGGGCCGTTCTCGAGCTCCGCCACGTGGCGGGCTACTATGCGGGCGCATCTGCCGGGATGATATACTCCGTACTCGGTCTCTTCGACGAACTTCAGGTCTCTGATGCCCAGCTTGTTCAGAAGCTCGGTGATGATGCCCTTCAGTTCGAAGAAATCCGTGCCTTCGCCGTACATACCGATCGAAAGATCATAACCCTCGAAAGGAAGCGCGGTCTCATCCACGTAGTTCGCTGTGAAGGTATTGCCTATCTCGAAAGCCTTTACCTTAGGAAGGTTCCTCGAATAGTTCCTACCGAGGACTTCAAGCATCTGCGGTGTAAGGATAGTCCTCATGACCGAGGTATCCTCGCCCAGAGGGTTCAGTATCTTGACGAAGGCTCTCTCCCAGGAATCCTCGGCTATCCTTACGTTATCCACGCTCTTCGGGCTTACGAAGGAATAAGTCTGGATCTCGTCGAGACCGAGAGCGCAAAGGCTGTCTCTCACGATGTCTCTGATGTCCCTGGAGTATGTCTGCGAGGCTTCGTTATTTCCTTTGGGAATAGTCACCGGGAGCTCGTCATAACCGTAAAGTCTGGCGACTTCCTCAACGATGTCTTCTTCGATCTCTATGTCCTGTCTGACGGTCGGAGCTGTGACGTACATATCATCGCCCTCTCCTTCCACCTTCATCTCAAGTGCTTCGAGATAGCCGACCATCTGCTCTCTGGTGAGTTCTATGCCGAGGACTTTATTGATCCTGGATACTCTGGCGTGGACCGGCTTGGCCTCTTCGGGAACCGGATAAACGTCCACCTTGCCTCCGACTACCGTACCTGCTCCGATAAGTTCGATGAGGTAACACATTCTGTCGGCTGCAGCTTCTGCCAGGTTGGGATCGATGCCCTTCTCATACCTGCCGGATGCCTCTGTCCTAAGTGTCAGCCTCTTCGAAGTGGTCCTTACGGAATTCGAATAGAAGTTGGCGCTTTCGATAACGACAGTCTTGGTATCCGGTGTGATCTCGGAGTTCAGTCCTCCCATGACACCTGCGATAGCTACGGGCTTCTCAGCGTCGTTTATCATCAGCATTCTGTCGTCCAGAGTTCTCTCTGTGCCGTCAAGAGTCGTAAACTTCTCTCCGTCCTTAGCCACGTCTACGATGATCTTATGTCCTGCAAGGGACTCTATATTGAAGGCGTGCATCGGCTGGCCAAACTCGAGCATCACGAAGTTGGTGATGTCTACTATGTTATTGATCGGCCTCATTCCGGCATGGATGAGCCTTCTCTGGAGCCACCAGGGCGAATCTTCGATCTTGACGTCCTTGACGATCCTGGCGATGTATCTTTTGCAGGCCTCGTTCCTTACTTCTACTGAAACGTAGTCGGATGCCTGTCCTTCTTCTTTGGAGCAGACCATCTCAGGATATTTCAGTTTGGTATTGAAGGTCGCTGCGGCCTCTCTGGCCATGCCTATCATCGAAAGACAGTCAGGCCTGTTCGGCGTGATCTCGAAATCTATGACCGCATCATTGAGTTCCATGGCTTCCACGATGCCCATGCCAAGTTTACCCGCGAGTTCGGCGTCGTTTTTCCTGTCCAGATTGAGGATCCAGATCCCATCGCGCTGGTTTACAGGAACAACCTTATCGTCAAACCCCAGTTCTCCGAAGGAACAAAGCATTCCGTAGGAGACTACGCCCCTCAGTTTGCCTGATGTGATGGTCACTCCGCCTTCCTGCTTCGGCTGTCCGTGAAGCGGTCCGGGCAGATGTGAATTATGAAGAGCTACGGGCACATAAGCGCCTTCAAATACGTTGTCAGCGCCTGTAACGATCTGAAGAAGGCCTGTCTCTTCGTCCTTGCCCTCAGCTTCCTTGTCGCCGATGTTCAGGTAGCAGACCACAAGTTTATCCGCGTCGGGATGTCTCTCGATCTTCTCGATCCTGCCGACTACCACGTTCGTTATGTCTTCTCCGGCTATCTCCATGGTCTCCAGGTTAGAGCCGGACATTATCATACGGTCACAAAAAGTCTCAGGCGATACGTTTACGTCTGTATAATCCTTGAGCCATTCCAGTGAAACTATCATCTACTCTGTCTCCTTTACTTGAACTGTTCTATGAAACGCATATCGTTCTCATAGAGAAGTCTTATATCGTCGATACCATACTTCAGCATGGCCACGCGCTCTACGCCGAGGCCGAAAGCAAAGCCGGTATATTTCTCAGTGTCTATCCCTCCGACTTCAAGTACCGAAGGATGCACCATGCCGCAGCCGAGGATCTCGATCCAGCCGGATCCCTTGCATACTCTGCAGCCCTTGCCTCCGCATTTGAAGCAGGATACGTCCATCTCTGCCGAAGGCTCGGTGAACGGGAAATGATGAGGCCTGAACTTGGTCCTGGTCTCCTCGCCGAACATCTGCTTGGCGAAGCTGTCCAGTACGCCCTTAAGATCGGCCATCGTGATCCCCTCGTCCACCACCAGGCCCTCTACCTGATGGAACATGGGTGAATGTGTGGCGTCAGGCGTGTCGCATCTGAAGCATCTGCCCGGAGCGAAAACTCTGATGGGCGGCTTCTGCGACTGGAGTGTCCTCACCTGCACCGGCGACGTCTGTGTCCTCAGAAGGACTTCGTCGTTTATATAGAAGGTATCAGTCCAGTCTCTGGCAGGATGGTTCGGTCCGGCGTTCAGCGCGTCGAAGTTATTGTAGACGGTCTCTACTTCCGGCCCTTCCGTCAGGGTGAATCCCATGGATTTAAAGACTTTGGATATCTCTTCGATGGTGATGGTGACAGGGTGCTTGGTGCCCAGTTTGAACTCCTTGCCGGGCTCCGTCACGTCGATCTTTTCCGCCTTGAACTTGGCCTCCTGAGCCTTCTCCTTGAGCTGCTCAAAGGTCTTGTTCAGCATCGCCTCGATCTCACTCTTCGTCTTGTTGGCCTGCATGCCCAGTTCTTTTCTCTCCTCGGGCGTAAGGCTTCCCATGGATTTAAGGATGCCTGTAAGCTGGCCTTTCTTGCCCAGCACCTTGACTCTTATCTCTTCGGCTTCCTGAAGGCTCTGCACCTCCTGAAGCTTCGCTCTGGCATCCTCAAGGATTTGCTGTAATGCTTCTTTCATTCTGTCTTCTGATCCTTTCATACATTAATATCCCTGCTGCAACGGAGGCGTTCAGGCTTTCTGTGCCTCCCTGCATGGGGATCTTTATTCTCAAATCTGCTCTTCTGATGAGCTCCGGGTCCACGCCGTTTCCCTCGTTGCCTATCACGATCGCGCAGTCCCTTGAAATGTCGCAGTCATAGACCGAAAGCTCCGCGTCCATCGCTGTCGTTACAAGCTTCTTACCCATGGAACGCATGAGTTCCGCGGCTTCCTCTGCATTCTCCGCAAAGTACACCGGCACCCTCAAGAGCGAGCCTGCAGCCGATCTCACGACCTTGGGGCTGAACGGATCCGCTGTGCCCTTGATGAACACCGCGAGCGCGAAGCCCGCAGCGTCCGCTGTCCTTAAGACCGTGCCGATATTACCCGGATCCTGCAGCCTGTCCAGGATGATTACGTTATCGCCTTCCTTAAGCTCAGGTCTTGGGTACTCAGGCTTCCTTACGACTGCGATCAGACCCTGAGGCGTCTCAGTGTCCGAGAGCGCCTTGAAAAGATCACCCGCGAGCAAAAATACTTTGGCCCGCAGTTCGTCCCTCTCAAGCACCTCTCCGTCCGGTCTCATCTCATCAAAATCAGGCCTCACAAACACTGCCTCTATCACTGCGCCCTCCTTCAGGGCCTCATTGATGAGGTTGGGACCTTCTATCAGATATTCACCGTACTGATCACGGTATTTTTTCTTCTTAAGGTTCAGCGCATGCCTGAAAACCTTGTTGTCCTTGGATGAGATCTCTTTCAACTGACCTACTCTTTAATAACGCCAAAAGCCGGCAGAGCCGGCTTGGATCTTTTATAAGAAGCTGGGGATAACGAAGTCTGATTTTTCGTCGTCCTCTTTCTGTCTCTCCAGAAGTTCCTGGAGGGTAGTCTCAGTTCCGCTAACTCCTTCCACATTACCGAAAACGTCTTTGTGATCTCCGGTATTCGGAATTACGAGTTCTTCATCATCTCTTCCCAGACCGGTCGGTTTAGGAGGCTCCGGAACTTCAGGTTCCGGTTCTTCCGGCTCTTCCTCTTCTTCTATTTCGTCTTCCTCAAATCCAGTGGCGATGACCGTCACCTTGATCTCATCCTTCATGTCGTCCTCGACGTCGGCACCGAAGATCAGGATGACGTCGCTGTTAGCTCTGGACTGTACTTCGGATGCGATATCGCTGATCTCCATCATAGTCATGTCGTATCCGCCGACTATGTAGAGCAGGATAGCCTTGGCTCCGTCGATCGTGGTCTCCAGGAGCGGGCTCTCCACAGCGCCCTTGACTGCATCGATCGCGCGGGACTCGCCGAATCCGTGTCCTACGCCCATGTGAGCGACTCCCCTCTCGGTCATTACCGAACGAACGTCAGCGAAGTCTACGTTGATGAGAGCATCGTCTCTGATGAGATCTGCTATGCCCTGCACGCCCTGACGAAGCACGTCATCGGACATCTTGAAAGCTTCCAGCATCGACGTGCTCTTGGAGCTGTTCTCGATGAGCTTGTCGTTAGGTATCATTACGAGGGCGTCTACATATTCTTTAAGGTATTCGATTCCAAGTTCAGCCTGTTTCTTTCTCTTGATACCTTCGAAGGAGAAAGGCTTGGTCACTACGCCGACCGTAAGGATGCCCATGGCCTTCGAGGCTTTGGCGATGACGGGAGCAGCTCCTGTGCCCGTGCCGCCGCCCATGCCCGCTGTGATGAATACCATGTCAGCGTCTTCCATGTGAGCTACGATGCTCTCGATGGATTCTTCGGCTGCCAGCATTCCGATCTCCGGGTTGGCTCCGGCTCCAAGTCCCTTGGTAAGCTTCTCACCTATCTGTACTCTTGTATCTGCATTGCACCTTGCCAGTGCCTGGCTGTCTGTATTTACTGCGATATAGTCGATTCCCCTGAGTTCAGCCTCAACCATCTGGTTGACAGCATTGCATCCGGCTCCGCCGATACCGACTACTTTTATCACTGCACCTTTTTTCTCATTAGTGTCAAACTGTAGCATGAATCATACCTCCATAGTGTTCATAAACATACTTACAGATATATTACCATATTCTGAGGGAGTTTGCACTATTTTTTTTATGTTTTTTTGCAAAAAACACCCATCCCTTCCGTTGTTTTCATGCGGAAGGGATGGGCTTTTGCGTTCTTTAATTATTTCTATGGGATCAATCTATCTTAGGTGTGTAGGAGACGTAGCTGTCGCCGGTGACCTTGATGGTGCCTCTCTCGATCTTTTGCTTGAAGAGTTCCTGGACCACCAGCTGTATCTCATCGTTTTTGAGAGCGCTCACTATGTTGTCAGCCATGCCTTCGACAACCAGGTTATCGAGGACGTAGGCCTTGACCAGACCCTCCTGAATGGTTATCGATTTGAAGTACATATCGTGCTCTTTCATGGCCCTTATGATGTCCATGCACTGTCTCAGGAGCACTTCCTCCTCGACCTCTATCGTATCGCCGAGAGTCATCTTCGAGATGTTCATGCCTTTGAGCACTGTGACCTTCGGGTCTACGGAAGTCTTGCGGAGCACGATGCCGTCTATGTCTATCACAACGAAACTGCTGCCGTAGACTATGCCCGCGACCTGCTCTCTCTCCTTGATCTCGATACTGATCGTGTCGGGCAGCTTGCGCTTGACAGTCACCTGCTCCATGTAGGGATCCTTCAGCAGACGCTTGCGTATGTCCTTGCAGTCTACGCCGTTGAATATGTTGACGTCTTTGCTGCAGTTGGCCATGGCTATGATCTCTGCGTCAGAATAGTAATGATTGCCGTCGACTTCGACTTCAGCCACGTTGAACATCGGTGACTTGAGGCCGAAAAGAATCAGAAGGCAGACTATCATTATTATGACCAGGATGACTATGAGCCTTACCCTTCTCAGTTGTCTTTTTGAAGCTCTGTTGTTCTTTAACATGATACCGGTACGATATTATCGTATCTCCTTCATTACTTCTTCGTATATGATCTCCGTGGCAACGCCAGGAGCGATATCCCCTGCTTTAGCGCTCATCTCCGCCAGTCTTGAGGGATCTAAAGACAGTTCCTTTACGATCTCTCTGATCGAGTCCGTGCCGGCGTCCTTCTCTTCGATCAGTATCGCAGCGCCGCCGTCCGCCACGGCTTTCGCGTTATAGTACTGATGATTTCCGGTCACGTTCGGTGAAGGAACCAGGATCGACGGTTTGCCCTGGACCAGTTCCTCAGCTACTGTGAGCGCGCCGGCCCTGGAGATGACCAGGTCGCTTGCAGCGAGATAATCGTCCATATCGTCGATGTAATTCATCACCTTGACGTTGTCCTTAAGCTCGATCGATCTCTTCTCGATCTCAGCCATCACATCATCGTAATAACGTCTGCCTGTGCCGAAGACCAGCGTCATTCCCTTTTTGCCGTTCATATCTTCAAGAACTCCCATGGCAAGTTCGTTTATTGCCTGTGCTCCCAGGGATCCTCCGAACGACAGAAGCACGAAATCATCATCGCTGATGCCCAGTTTCTTTCTTGCGTCTTCTTTCTTAAGCTCGTAGAAGCTCTTTCTCACAGGATTGCCGGTAACGACCAACTTATCCTTCTCCTTGAAGAACTCCCCGCCCTCCTCGAAACCGAGGAAGATCTTTCTGACACACTTCTCGAGCTGCCTGTTGGCAAGCCCAGGGAAGGCGTTCTGCTCATGGATGAAGCAAGGTATGCCCAGCTTATGAGCCGCATATATGACCGGGAAGCATACGAAGCCTCCCGTGCCTACTACTGCGTCGGGTCTGAACTTCTTAAGTATCTTCCTTGAACCTCTGATACCTCTTGATACGTCGCGCACGGTGCGGATTATCTTCAAAGGATTGGATCTGTCGACCCATCCCGTGTCGATCTCCTCCATCCTGTAACCGGCCTTGGGCACTACGTCCTTCTCGAAGCCGTACATGTATCCGACGTAAAGAATGTCCGTCTCGGGATCTTTTTCTCTGAACTTGTCTGCGATGGCTATGGCCGGATAGACATGTCCTCCGGAGCCTCCGCCTGTGATCACTATCTTCATATTCTGGTCTGCCTTACCGCTCTCTTGATTATCCTGTCGTTTTCTTCCTGGATGGCCAGTCTGCGGCGCTCCTCCAGCTGACGGTACTCTTCCTTCTCAGCCTGCCTGGTGATGTTCCACAGTATGCCCATAAGTCCCATGAGGAGCATCAGCGCGTTTCCGCCGTAGCTCACGAATGGAAGGATGACGCCCGTGGGAGGCATCGATGAAGTGACTACCGCTATGTTAATGGCTACCTGGACTCCGATCATGATCGTTATACCCGATGCCATCATCATTCCATAATAATCTTTGGCGTTCATGGCCGCCTTGCAGCCTCTCCAGATAAGGAGAACGTAGACGATCATCATAATGATAAGTCCGACGAATCCAAGTTCCTCTCCGATGATCGCGGTGATGAAGTCGTTCTGCGGTTCAGGGAGATAGAGATATTTCTGCACGCTCTTCGACAGTCCCAGACCGGTGAATCCGCCTGTTCCGAGAGCCAGGAGCGACTGTGCAGCCTGGAAGCCGTTTCCCAGAGAATCCGCAAAAGGATCCAGGAAGCTCAGGAACCTGTCATGTCTGTATTCAGACGAGAAGATCAGCGCTATACCTGCGGCTACGCCTCCCCCGGCAAGTATCAGAAGCTGCCAGATCTTAGTGCCGGCGACGAGCATCATGCCGCCTGCGATGAATACTACTGTCGCCGCAGTGGACATGTTGGGCTGCTTCAGTATGAGCGCGGCGTACACTCCAGTGACCGCCACTATGCCAAGCACTCCCCAGATCTCTCTCGTCAGTTTCGGAGACTTCGCTAGCAGGCCGGAGATGTAGAAGATCAGGCAGATCTTGGCGATCTCTCCAGGCATGATGGTGATTGGTCCCACGCCTATCCATCTGGTAGCTCCGTTGATGTTGATACCGATGCCGGGCACAAAAAGCGCCATCAGAAGCCCGAGCCCGATGATGTAGAACAGTATCCAGAACTTGCCCCAGATATGATAATCTATTCTTGAGAAGAGAAGCATCGTGATCAGTCCCATACTGAACCACAGGAGCTGCTTCTTGAGGTAGGAATAAGGATTGCCGTCCTCACTGATGGATACGTAGTAGCTGGCAGAGAATATCATGATAATGCCGAAAAGGCAAAGCACCAGCACCAGGATCACTATGCTCAGATCTCCGCTGCTCGATATTTTCAGTTTTTCAGATGCGTTTTCCTTGTTTTTCATCTTTTGCTTATCTTAGCGACGCATTCCTTGAAATGCTCGCCTCTAACTTCGAATCTGGGATACATGTCCCATGACGCGCAGGCCGGCGAAAGCAGCACCTTGTCTCCCGGCACAGCCAGCTCGCAGGCGCGGTCCACGCACTCTTCGAGGTCGTTCAATTCCTCATAGGCAGTATATCCTGCCTTATCCATGGCTTCTTTGATCATGCCTCTGTCTCTTCCGAAGAGCAGTACCGTCTTCGCCCTGCCCTCGAGCTCCCTGGCAAAATCCGTGAAATCCTGCATCTTGGCGTCGCCGCCCGCTATCAGGATGATGTCCTTCTCCAGAGCCTTCATGGCTATGAGCGAAGCGTCCGTGTTCGTTCCCTTGGAGTCGTTGTAGTACTTGACTCCATCGATCTCGTCCACGAATTCGAGCCTGTGCTCCACGCCCTTGAATTCTCTTAAGGTGTTTGCTATGACTTCTGTCGGTATGCCGCTGAAATAGCAGATCGCTGCGGCCGCCAGCGCGTTTTCTATATTATGATCTCCGATGATCTTTAATTCACTTTTGTCTATGATCTTATGGACCGCGCCGTCCTCGTCCTTAAGGACGAGCTCGCTTCCCATCAGGTACGCTCCGACTTCAGGCTCTGTCTTCCTGGAGAACGGTATGAGCTTCGCCTCGAGTTCTCCGGGAACGTCTTCGAGGCAGAGCTTCATGAGTACCGGATCGTCGATATTCATCACGAGGTAATCGTCCGTACCCTGGTTCTGCCAGATGGCTGCCTTGGCCAGTCCGTAGAGTTCCATCGTATGATGTCTGTTCAGATGGTCGGGCGTCAGGTTCAGTATCGCACTTACCTTCGGTCTGAACTCGGTCACGGTCTGGAGCTGGAAGCTGGAGACTTCGGTGACCATCCAGTCTTCTTCGGTCGACTCCCTCGCCACACTTATCACGGGCAGGCCGATATTGCCGACCACATGTGTCTTGCGACCTGATGCCTTGAATATCTCGCCCACGAGCGTGGTCGTAGTGGTCTTGCCGTTCGTACCGGTGATACCGATGAAGGTGCCGCGCGCCAGCCTGTAAGCCAGCTCCAGTTCGCCCACGATCTCGCAGCCCTGGGCTTTCGCCTTCTGTACGAAATCCTTCTCGGGGTCTACTCCGGGGCTCAGCACCATCATATCGTATGAGCTGAAGTCATCAGGCATCGATCCATAAAATTCAGTTATGTTGTTTTCTTTG
>JAFYJM010000001.1 GCA_017538125.1 Bacillota bacterium | reverse complement strand
TTGAGTTCGAAGGATACTCCGTCCACCGCTTTAAGCGTCTGATGCTTGATCTTTTTAAGCTCGTCGTTGATATCAAAATATTTCTTCAGTTCGTTTACCTTGAGCAGTATCTCGTCCGTCTCCACCTTTTCCTTTTCCTTGGATGTGTCAAGACAGGCGTTGAGAAGCATCCTGGTGTACTCTTCCTTAGGGTTCGTTACCACGCTTAAGGTCTCGCCCTCTTCTATGATCTTTGATCAGTGAAGGATGCCTATCCTGTCGCAAAAGGCTGAAACCAGGCCCAGGTTGTTCGCTATGAAGAGCACCGTCAGATTATGCTTGGCCTGAAGTTCCTTGAGGAGCTTCAGGATGCTGGCCTGGATGGTAACGTCCAAGTTTCGGGTGGGTTCATCCGCTATGAGGAACTCCGCTCCGCAGCAAAGCGCCAGAGCGATGATGACTCTCTGTCTCTGGCCTCCCGAAAGCTGGTGAGGGTATTTGCCCAGCACCGAGCCGGGATCCGGGAGCTTGACTTCTCCCAGGATCCGGACGGCCTCGTCGACTGCGGATTTTTTGTTAAGATCCGGATGGTTTCTGACGAGGACGTCCACCATGGTCTGCTTCACCGTGAATACCGGATTCAGGCAGCTCATGGGGTCCTGGAATATCATAGCTATCTTTTTGCCTCTTATTTTTTTCTCCATATCCTTCACGGAAAGCTTCATAAGGTCCGTTCCGTCCAGGAGGATCTCTCCTGATTGGATCTTGCCGGGAGGACACTGAAGCAGCCGAAGGATCGTCAGCGCCATTACCGTCTTGCCCTGACCGGACTCTCCTACGAGACCGTAGATCTCTCCTTTGTCAATATGGATGTGGTCGATATCAAGCACCGTATGCGTTCCTTCGTAGGATTTATGTGTTACTACTAAATTGTTAATTTCAAAGTATGACACGATATCCCTCCTTTCTAACGCTTACGGGTCTTCGGATCCATGATCTCACGAAGCGCGTCGCCCAAAAGATTGAAGCAAAGCACCGTGATAAAGATCGCGATTCCCGGGAAGATGCAGTACCACCACATGTCAGGGAAGTAGGTACGTCCTGTGGATATCATGAGTCCCCACTCCGGAGTAGGAGCTGATGCTCCCAGTCCCAGGAAACTCAGGGATGCTACTGTGAGGATGATGCCGCCGGTGTCCATGGAAGCCTGTACGATTACTGGGCTCAGACAGTTGGGAAGAATGTGTTTGATTATGATCTTCCACTTAGGCGTTCCGATGGTCTCAGCCGCCTGGATGAAGACTCTCTCCTTGATGGAGATGGCCTGTCCTCTGACTAGCCTCGTATACCAGGGCCACCAGGAAAGTACCGTGGCAAGGCAGGCGTTCGTCAGACTCTTACCCATGATAGCAACGAAGGCTATGGCGAGTAAGAGCGGCGGGAATGATAGGAACACGTCCGTGATCCTCATGATCAGGTTGTCGATCTTGCCGCCGTAGGCTCCTGCGATGGCTCCCAGAGGTACGCCTATCAGAAGCGCCAGGCCTACCGCCAGAATGGCAGCGGTAAGGGATATCCTGCCTCCGTAGACGACTCTTGAGAATACGTCTCTTCCCAGTTCGTCCGTTCCGAACCAGTGCTCGCCTGAAGGTGACAGAAGTTTCTCCGAGATGTGCGCTTCATCAGCTATATCTTCGGGATAAGGCACGATGAGCGGCGCGAAGATGGCGCTCAAAGCGAGTATCAGAAGTACTATCAGAGCGGCCGCCGAGAGCGGATTTCTGAAGAGCAGATACATGCTTTCCTTGAAGCTCTCCCACTTGGGTTTAAGGGATTGTAAGAAATTATCCATATTCTCACCTCCCCTATAACCTTATTCTCGGGTCAGACGCTATGATGATATCGGCCAGAAGGTTAAGTATGATATAACACAGCGAACCGAATATCGTCACGCCGATGATCGCCGGCGTGTCCAGCGTCGTTACCGCATCTGAGATGTATTTTCCTATGCCCGGCCAGGCGAAGATGGCCTCCACCAGGAAGGTGTCCGTCAGGGTATAGCCCATGGCAAGTGCCACGTCCGTGGCTGTGGCGCCCAGCGAATTCTTAAGGGCATACTTCCAGAGCATCCTGGATTCCTTGATTCCATAGGATCTGCCGGCTGTGATGTAATCTTCGTTTAAGATCTCCAGAAGGGCCGACCTGGTCATTCTGGCAACCAGTCCTATGGGATAAAGGGCTATTGTGATACATGGCAGTATCAGATGCTTCAGGGCGTCCACAAACATCGGGATATTTCCCGTGAGAAGGCAGTCGAGACAAAGCATGCCCGTAATGTTCGGTCTCTCGTAAAAGATGCTCATCTCCACGGATATCTCGCCGCCCACAGGCAGCCACTGAAGCGATTTGTAAAATATCAGCTGCAGGAACAAAGCCACCCAGAAGGTGGGAAGCGATATCGCTCCTATGCTGACGACCCTTGAGACATGGTCAAAAAGCCGGTCCTTCTTTTTGGCCGAATATATACCTAACGGTATGCCTATCAGGACCGCCAGGATGAAGGCCAGGATGACCAGCTCCAGGGTCGCCGGTATATATTGCTTGAGCTCCTTGGTTA